>CAIPQY010000499.1 GCA_903867275.1 uncultured bacterium
CCGATGGGCCGATGATCTGGGCGACGAGGCCGGAGATCAGGCGCGTGCGCTGGAACTGCTCGGCTGGTGGCGCCGCGAACTGCAGGCGTGCTTCGCGGGCGAGCCGCGGCATCCGGTGTTCGTGGCGTTGCAGCCCACCATCCGCGCGCACGACCTTCCCATGGAGCCGTTCGACCGCCTGATCCAGGCCTTCGAGTGGGACAACCGCAAGACGCGCTGGGCCACCATGGAGGAGCTGCGAGCAAGCTGCGCGCTGAGCGCCGATCCGGTTGGGCGGCTGGTGCTGATGACGCTTGGCGAGACGCGCACCGAGGAAAGTCTTCGCCAGTCGGACGCCATCTGCACGGCACTGCAACTGATCAATCACTGGCAGGATGTGCGCCGTGATCTGCTCGAGCGCGATCGCATCTACATCCCGCAGGAGCGTTCCGGGCACATTCCCGATTTCGAGGCGCGTCTGCGCATCACCGCCACGCAGGGATGGGCGCCGGATCGCGAATTCCTGCAGGCCTACCGCGACATGATCGGGGTGCTGTGCGACGAGACCGAGGCGCTGTTCGATGCGGGCGATCCGTTGCTTGAAGCGCTGTCGCCCGCGGCGCGTCCGGTGGTGGGACTGTTCGCCGCCGGTGGTCGCGCCGTGCTGGCCAAGGTGCGCGCGTGGAACTACGAAACCTGCATCCGCCGGCCCAGGCTTGGCGCCATGCAGAAGGCCACGCTGGTGGCGCGTGCGTGGTGGCAGGCAAGGGGGGTGCGCGCATGAACGCGCAGCTTTCCGCCGCGATCGCGAAGTGCGAGGAAGTGACGCGTCTGCGTGCGCGCAACTTCCACTACGGGTTGCGCCTCACACCACCCGACCGGCGCTGGGCCATGTACGCCGTGTACGCGTGGATGCGTCAGGCCGACGATCTGGCGGACGAGGCGGGCGTGGATCGTGCCGAGCGCGAGCGGCGCATGCGCGCGTTCCGCGCCGACACCGATGCCGCCTTCGCGGGTTCGCCGGATGCGTCGCAGCCAACCATGCTTGCCATCGCCGAGGCGGTGCGTCGCTTCAACCTGCAGCCAGACGAGTTTCACGACATGCTGGCCGGACAGTGGGGCGACCTGGACGCGGCGCGCTTCGACACGTGGGAGGAACTGCGCGACTTCTGCTATCGCGTGGCGGGCACGGTTGGCATCGTGTGCATCCGCGTGTGGGGGTTCCATGATCCCGAGGCACTGAAGCTTGCGGTGGACCGTGGCATCGCCTTCCAGCTCACCAACGTGCTGCGCGACCTGCGCGAGGATCTTGACGGCGGCCGGTGCTACCTGCCGCTGCGCGAATACGCCGCGATCGAGCTCACCCCCGAGCAGCTGCGCGCATGGGATCCATCCGACCGCTCGCGCGAGTTCGTGCTGGCGCAGGTGGAGCGCGCGCAGCAGCACTATCGACGCAGCGAGCCGCTCGATCGCATGATCGATCCCGCCTGCCTGCCCACGCTGTGGGCCATGACCGAGATCTATCGCGGCATCCTGGACCAGATCGCCGCCAATCCACGGATCGTGGTATCGGGCCGCGCGCGCCTTTCCAGCCTTCGCAAGGCGTGGATCGCCTGGCGCGCCACGCGCATGAAGCCGGCGGAGGTGCGCAAGTGAAGCAGGTGGTGGTGATCGGCGGCGGCATCGCGGGCATCGCCGCGGCGCTGCGCCTTGCCGAAGCGGGCCATCGCCCCGTGGTGATCGAGACGCGCCGGAAACTTGGCGGCCGCGCCACCAGTTTCGTGGATCCGCGCACGGGTCAGATGCTGGACAACTGTCAGCATGTGGCCATGGGTTGCTGCACCAACCTGCTCGACCTGTACCGTCGGCTTGGCGTGCTCGACCAGATCGCGTGGCATCCCATCACCTACTGGGCCAATCCACCGCACGCGCCTGACGAACTCAAGGCAAGCTGGCTTCCAGCGCCCGGTCAGTTCACGGGCGCGTTCCTGCGCATGCGCATCCTGTCGGTGCGGGACAAGATCGGCGTGGGACGCGCCATGTGGGCCTTGCTGCGCATGGGCCTTGCAGGTCGCGAGCGCTGGCGCGGCCGCACCTTCATGGAATTCCTGCGGGAGACGGGCCAGACCGCCAATGCGCTCGAGCGCTTCTGGGAGCCGGTGGTGGTGAGCGCATGCAACCTGCCAAGCGATCAGGTGGATGCGCCCTTCGCCATGCAGGTGTTCCAGGAGGGGTTCCTGTCGCATCGATTCGCCAGTGCCATGGGCCTGAGCGCGGTGCCGCTGCTGCAGCTGTACGACCCCGCCGAAGCGCTGCTGGCCAAGGTGGGCGGCGAGGTGCGCCTTGGCGTGAGCGCGCAGGGCATCGCCTTCGATGGCAAGCGCGTCACGGGTGTCGTGACCGATGAAGGCCTGCTCGAGGCACCATGCGTGGTGAGCACGGTTCCCCCCGAGCGTCTCTCGCGGCTGTGCTCCGATGCCATGAAGGCCGCCGATCGACGCCTGCAGCGCCTCGACGAGATCCGCTTCAGCCCGATCCTTGGCGTGCATCTGACTTACGCCTCGCCCGTGATGACCACGCCGCATCTTGTGTTGCCTGGCCGCGGCACGCAGTGGCTGTTCAACAAGGGACTCGATGCGCAGGGGCGGCAGCATGTGCACGCCGTCATCTCGGGTGCCGACGCATGGATGGAACTGGCCGAGCCCGAGATCGCCGCACGCGTGCACGCCGATGTGGCGTGGGCGTGCCCGGCCGCCGCCGGCCTGCAGCCAACCGAAGTGCGCAGCGTGAAGGAGAAGCGCGCCACCTTCTCGGCCACGCCGGGCTTCGCCGCGCTTCGTCCCGGCCCGCAGGCCGATGCGCGCGGCGGCATCGACAACCTGTTCCTGGCGGGCGACTGGTGCGACACCGGCTGGCCCGCCACCATGGAAGGCGCCGTGCGAAGCGGTTACGCCGCGGCGCAGGCCATCACCGATGCCGACGGGGTGGTGGAGGACCTGCCCATCGCGCCGCTTGCGCGCCTGGTGGGATTGCGTTGAGCGCCGCGCCGGACCTCGCCCTCACCAACGAGATCCTCAAGCACCTGCGCGAGGCAGGCTTCGCGCGCGTGGGCGTGTGCCACGCCGCTCCGGTCGATCGTGCCGACGCGTTTCAGTCGTGGCTTGCGGCTGGGCACCACGCAGACATGCGCTACATGGCCGAGCATCTTGCCGAGCGGCTGGACCCGCGCGTGATGGTGCCGGGTGCGCAGTCGGTGGTGTGCGTGGCCGATCGCTACAGCGATGGTCGGCCCGATGCGCGCAGCGTGGACGGCGCGCCGGCCGGGCGAATTGCCCGCTACGCGCGGGGCCGCGACTACCACGCCGTGCTGCGCGAGCGCCTCGAGCCCATCGCCGAGTCGCTTCGAAACCGCTTCCCCGGCCAGCGCTTTCGCGTGTGCGTTGACACGGCGCCCATCGCCGAGCGCGAGCACGCGGTTCGCGCCGGCATCGGCCGCATCGGCAAGCACACGCTGGTGATCGGGCAGGGTGGTCTTGGCAGCTGGATCGTGCTCGGCGCCATCGTCACCACCGTGCGTCTGCAGCCAACCGAAGCGGCAGGTGGTGACCCCTGCGGCAGCTGCACGCGCTGCATCGATGCGTGCCCCACGCAGGCCATCGAGCCCTGGAAGGTCAAGGCCGATCGCTGCATCAGCTATCTCACCATCGAGCATCACGGCGAACCCGCGGCGTGGTTCCGCGAGCGAAGCGATGACTGGCTGTTCGGCTGCGACGCATGCATCGAGGCGTGTCCGCACTCGCAGTGGACGGTGAAGGCGCGCATGTCGCCGGTGCGGTCCGACTACGCGGCGCTGCAACGCCACTTCACGCTGGAAGCGGTGCTGCGCTGGCGTGAAACGGACCCCGCGTTCCAGTCGCTGTCTCCGGTGCTCCGTCGTCCGTCGCTTGCAAACTGGAAGCGCAATGCGTTGCTGCTTGCGGCCGGTCTGTCGGCCGATCGCTGGAACGAAGGTCTGCGTGCGGCCGTGTGCGCGTGCGAAGCCGACGAAACGCTGCCGATCTCGGTGCGCCAACTTGCGGCCTCAACGCACCCATAACCCCGCAAACAGGGACGGGGGTCGTTATTGGACGGGATTCGTTCGCAGACGCCGCACGAGCTCTCAGCGCGCCGGTGCGGGAGCCGGCTCGGCGGCAGGCTCGGCTGCGGGCGTTTCAGGGGCCGGCTCCGCCGCGGGCGTTTCATCCGCAGGCTTCTCCGCAGGCGCATCGGTTGCTGCGGGGACCGCGGCTTCCGCCGCTGGTGCCGAATCGGCGGGCTTGGCTGCGGGTGCGGCTGGCTTCATGTTGCCCAGGTTCACCTTCGCCTGATCGATGCGGCTGCGCAGCGCCACGGCCACCGGATCCTGCGAATCAGGCAGCACGTTGATCGCGGCTTCCACCGACTCGCTTGCCTTGGCCACCGCCTGATCACGCTCGGTGCGTGATGCCGATGCGTAGCCACCCCATGGGCCTCCCGATGCCAGTGCCGCCATCGCGTCGAACGCCGCTGCGGCATCCGCCGCGGCCAGTGCACGCTGTTCGCACACGCGCGCCAGCGCCAGTTGCGCCGAGGCCGCCGAGGCCTTGGCCGACTTGCCCGCATCGCCGGGTGCCGACTGGGACTGCTGCGCCAGAGATGCCGCACGCTCCAGCGCCTCCGCGGCGCTTTCGTGCAGGGCCTTCGCCTCGCCATCCGCCAACGCATGCAGCGCCTTGGCTGCGGCGCTGGCGTTCTCCATCTCCTTGTCCATCTCGCTGCGCAGCGCCGTTGCGGCGCTCTTGCGACCTGCATCGAAATCGTCGAGCTGGGCGAGTTCGCGCTGCAGGCGCTCCACGGCCGACTGCCGCGTGATCAG
>CAIPQY010000500.1 GCA_903867275.1 uncultured bacterium
GCGCACACGCCAACGGGCTCCGGCACCGCGATCGCGCGCACGCCGGGGCGGCGCGCATCGAACACCTCCTGTTGCAGGGCCTGCGACTGCTCCGCCGCGCTGCGCAGGTAGTCCGCCGCATAGCGCACCTCGCCCTCGGCTTCGGTCAGCGGCTTGCCGCATTCCTGCGTCACCACCGCCGCCAGTTCCCGCTGTGCGGCTGTCATGGCATCGGCGGCGCGGCGCAGGTGTTCGGCGCGCGCGTCGAAGGGCAGCGCGGCCCATGCCGGCATGGCGCGGCTTGCGGCATCCACGGCTGCCGTGGCCAGTTCCGCGCCGGCGCGGGGCAGGGTGGCCACGATCGCGTCCGATGCCGGATCGAGAACTTCGAAGGTGCTGCCCGTGTCGCCATCGCACCACGCGCCGTTGATCAGCCATCGATTCCGCATGCATGCAGCGTACACTCGCGTTCGGAGAATCCTCACATGAGCAAGGCCGTCGTCGATCCCAATGAACTGCGCCGCTTCGCCGCCGACCTGAAGAAGTTCAACGGCGATGTGCAGGGTCAGATGTCCAAGCTCGGTGCCGCGCTCGGCACGCTGCAGCAGACCTGGCGCGATCAGGAGCAGGCCAAGTTCGCCGAGGAATTCGAGGAGACCATGCGCTCGCTGCAACGGTTCCTGAAGTCGAGCGAGGTGTACGTGCCCTTCCTGTTGCGCAAGGCCGAGCGCATCGAGGACTACCTGAACCAGCGTTGATCGATGGAGCCCACGCAGGCGAATGTCCTCTCGATCGATGTGCTGCAGCGCTTCCGCGTGGCGCTGATCCGTTGTCAGGAGGAGCTGTCGCTGGCGCTCGCCGAGGCCGACTCCGAGGTGGATCGCGCCGTGGCGTGGGTGGAGCGTGACCGCATCCTGCACTGGCGTCAGCGCGTGCAGCGCCTGTCGGAAGAGGTGAACGATGCGCGCAGCGCGCTGTTCCGCAAGCAGACCGTGACCAGCAGCAAGGATTCGAAGCCCAGCGTGGTGGACGAGAAGAAGGCGCTCGAGCGCGCCAAGGCGATGCTGGAGGATGCGGAGCGTCGCGGTCAGCGTTCGCGTTCCTGGGCGAGCGCGCTGCCGCGTGATCAATCGCTCTACAAGGGTGGCGTGGCTGCCTTGGCCACCATCGTGGATCGCGATCTGCCGGCGGCCATTCAGGCGTTGGAACGGATGAGCATCGCGCTGGAACGCTACGGCCGCAGTGAGGCACCTGATCTGGAGAAGCTGCTTGACCAGCCCGGCAGCCCCGACGCGGGCAGCATGCGTCGCGGTGGCGATGCCGATCCGCCTTCTTCGCAGGAGCCGCAGCCATGAGCGTGGAAGGCGCGCGCACCCGCATTCATGGTTCCATGAAGGACCTGCGCGTGAAGTGGTCCGAGGCGGAGAGCGTGTGGCGCGATGCCACCGCGGCCAAGTTCTCCGCCCGGTACATCGAGCAGTTGGAGGATGCGGTGCGTTCGGCGCTTCCGGCCATGGAGCGCATGGCCGAGATCCTGGCGCGTGTGCGCAGCGAGTGCGGCGATCCGCGCCAATGACCTCGCGAGCGGCGACCCATGGCGGGCCCGCTGCAACTGCATAGACTGCGCGCGTAGGTCCCACGATGCACACCGATCCCATTGATGCAATCGCGGAGCGCTGGCAGTCGCTGGAGCGCGCCGCCGCCGCGTTGCATGAACGGACCGCCAGCCTCGCCGCCGAGCAAGCCGCGCGCGTTTCCGCGGAATCGGCGCGTCACGCAGCGGCGGTGTCGGAGATCCAGCGGCAGCACGACACGCTGGTGCAGCAGGCCGCCGCCATGCGCGATGCGGTGATGTTCGAGGCGCAGGCCACCTTCGATGCCGGTCGCGCCAGGCTGGACACCAAGGCGCAGCAGACGCACGAGGAGATCGATCAGCGCGCCGAGAAGCGCGAGGCCGAGGCGAAGGAGGCCTACGAGCACGCGCTGTGGCTGGCCGACAGCGTGTTCGAGGCATCCGAGAATGCGCCACGGATCGCGTGCGTGGAGATGCGCCAGCAGGTCGCCGAGCGACTGGCGGCCATGGAAGCGATCGTGGCCGAGGCCAAGGCACAGACGGCCCGGTTTCGTCAGCGCATGCCCTCGGCTTCACAGACCGAGCCGGCGAAGGGCTTCAGCGCCACGATCGCCTACGCCACCGAGGTGGCGTGCGCCGCCGACGCGCAGCAGCGCCTGCGACGTCTGAAGATTCCGGGGCTCTTCCGCGGTCCCATCCTGCTGGTGCCCGCGATCCTGCTTGGCATCGCGGCAGCGGCGGGTGGCTGGGTGGCTGGCTTGCGTGGTCCCGGTCTGGGCGCGGCCGCAGGTGCCGGCGTGCTGCTCACGGCGATCGGCGCGGTGGCGTTGTGGTTCGTGGCGCGCAAGCAGGTTGCGCGCGCGTGGCAGCCGTTGCACCGTTCGTGCGCCAATCTGGTGGCGGCCGCGGACATCCTGATCAAGGCCGCGGAGGCGGAGCGCGAGCAGAAGGAGCGCGCGGCCAAGCAGCAGCTGGCCCGCGAACGCGACGCCGCGCATGCCAGATGGCGCCCCGTGCTGCAGCACATCCGCGAGCAGCGGGCCTCGCGACGCGAGGAACTTGAAGGCAAGTTGCCGGACCGCCGCGCGATGCTTGATGGCAAGCTTCGCGAGTCGATCGAAGAGGCGACGAAGCGGTTCGACAGCATCACGAAGGAGCAGGGGCGCGTTCGTGATGCAGCCATGGCCACCGAGGCGCAGCGACACGCGGCCGCGGAACGCGATTCACAGGCCGAGCACGCCGACGCGCGCGCCTCGCTGCACGCGCGATGGATCGCCGAGCGAGACGGATTCATCGGGTGGGCGCAGTCGCTCACGGATGAGGCGCGTGCCTGGCAGCCCGACCTGGAGCGCGTCAATCCGGCACCGATGACGTTTGACCCTGCGCTTTGCGTGGGCGCCATTCACCTGACCGCCGAGCGCCTGCAGCACGGCTGTCCGACGGATCCGGCGCTTGCGTGGCCCGCGGATCCATCGTGGAAGTTTCCGCTGCTCCGGCCGCTTCCCGACAACCCGTCGCTGCTGATCGATGCGCCCGCCGAGGCGCGCGAGCAGGGCCTGGCGGCGTTGCAGGCGGCCGCGGTGCGTCTGCTGGTGCAGGCTCCGCCCGGCAAGGTGCGGCTCACGCTCATCGATCCGGTGGGACTGGGTCAGAACTTCGCCGGGTTCATGCATCTCGCCGACGAGATGGAGCAGTTGGCC
>CAIPQY010000501.1 GCA_903867275.1 uncultured bacterium
CAGCCAGGCGAACCATGTGAGGCCGAGGGCCGCCAGGCCGCATGTGATCGCGCTGGCCATGCCGGCAAGGCCAAGCAGCGTGCCCATGAGTCCGATCGGCACCAGCAGCAGGCTGCTCAGCAGGCTGGTCTGTGCGGCCAGCCCTTCGCCGCCCGGCATCGACGGCAGCATGCGGAAGCCACCGCGTTCGTAGTCCTCGCGATGCAGCCACGCGAGCGCGAAGAAGTGGGGCAGCTGCCAGGTGAACAGCAGCGCCGCCATCACCCACGCGCCGCGCTGCAGGTCGCCGCTCGCCGCGGCCCATCCGATCAGCGGTGGAATGCCGCCCACCACTGCGCCCACCACGGTGTTCAGCGTGGTCACGCGCTTGAGCGGCGTGTACACCGCCACGTACAGCACGATGGTGAGGGCGGACAGGCCGCACGCCAGCATGTTCACGCGCATGGCCAGCATGAAGCAGCCCGCGTAGCCCAGCACAAAACCCACGATCACCGCCAGCGTGCGACTGAACCGTCCGGATGCCACCGGTCGGTTGGCGGTGCGCCGCATCTTGGCGTCGTGATGCCGCTCCATCGCCTGGTTCAGCGCCGCCGCCGCCGCCGCCGACAGGAAGGTGCCCGCCAGTGTCCAGCCGAGCCGGGGCCAGTCGATGCGATCGGGCTCCGCGACCAGAAAGCCGACCAGCGTGGTGGCAAGCACCAGCAGGCTCAGGCGCGCCTTCACCAGCGTGGACCAGTCCTGGGTCCACGAGGGCGTTTCGGCGGGTTGGGTTTCGGCAGGGTTCATGCGACGCGACTGGACGGAAGGTCTACCATAGGTGCCCATGCAAACGGCTTCCATGTCGTCTGGCGTCGCGCTGCTTGCCGGCATCACCGGCGTGGCCGGCATTCTTGGCCTGTTCGCGCTGCTGGCTGGGCGCGTGCGCCCGTACACGCTGGCGCTTGGCTTTGCGGGCACCGCCGCGCAGTGGGCGCTCACCTATGTGGCCATGATCGGCGTGGGCCTGTGGGCTGGCGAGGCGCTGTTTGGCCTCACCGTGCTGGTGCCCGTCGCGGTGGGCTTCGTGGCGCAGCGCTACGCGCGCGATCAGGCCAGCGCCTTTGGTGCGGGCATGGTGAACGGCGTGATGAATCTGCTCGTCGTGGGCAGCGTGGTGGGCGGCAAGGATGCGCAGGCGGCGGTGGTGGAAGCTGCGGCCTGGAGCGCGGCCCTGCTTATCGGCAGCGGCGTGCTGGCATCGATCGGCGGCGCCATCGCGCGACGCACGCCTGCGCGTGATGGGCTGCTGCCGCCTCCCATTTCACTGTTCGCCACGGTTGTGGCAAGCACCATCTTCCTGCTGCTGGTCACGGGCGGACTGGTGACGGGCCTCGAGGCCGGCTTGGCCGTGCCAGACTGGCCGAACTCCTTCGGTCACAACATGCTGCTGTATCCGGTGAGCCAGATGAAGGGTGGCGTGTACTACGAGCACGCGCACCGGCTCTTCGGCATGCTGGTGGGCCTGAACGCGTTCACGCTGGCCGCGTTGTGCTGGCGACACGAGCCACGGCGCTGGGTGCGATGGCTGGCCTTTGCCGTGCTGGCCATGGTGTGCGTGCAGGGACTGCTGGGTGGTCTGCGCGTCACCGGCCGTCTGACGCTGGATCAGGATCCATCGCTGCTGAAGCCGAGCACCGCCATCGCGATCGCGCACGGCGTGTTCGGTCAGATCGTGTTCGCCACCGTTGCGGTGATCGCCGCGGTGACCAGCGGAGCCTGGTTGCGCTCTGGGGCGCCCATCACGGGCACCGCCGCAGCTGGCACGCGCGTGCTCGCCATGATCGCTCCGTTCGTGCTGCTCGGGCAGCTGTTCCTGGGTGCGGCCTATCGGCACCTGCAGATTCCGCCCACCGAGGCCGGCAAGGCGATCACGCACCCGACATGGGCCATGCATGGACACCTTGGCTTCTCCATCGTGGCGCTGATCGTGATCATCCTCACGGCGAGCCGCCTGTCCGGCGTGGCACGAGCGGTGCCATCGGCCAGGCCGCTTGGTCGTGCGGGCGCGTCCATGGCCCTCGTCGTGGCGTTGCAGGTGCTGCTTGGATTCGTCGCGCTGGGTGCCGTGCTGATGCGTCGTGGACCGTCGATCCCGCTCTGGGAGGTGATCTCGACCAGCGCGCATCAGGCCACTGGCGCGCTGCTGCTGATGGCGACCGTGCAGGGCGCGGCGTGGAGCTGGCGCATGCTGGCCAGCGTGAGCGCCGACGAACCGATCACTGCGACTGCAACGTCGGCTTGATCGCTTCCTCGATCGCCAGCAGCGCGTAGGCGGTGACCAGATCGGGCTGGCCTTCCATCCATCGGTCCTGCGGATTCACCCAGCTGCCATCGGCCTGCTGCGAGGCCACCAGCGCGTTGATGAGTTCGCATCGCCAGTCGTGCGCGGTGCCCGCTGAATCCTTGATCGAATCCATGCCACCCGCAAGCAGCGCGCGCGCCATCGCAAGCCGGTAGTAGAAGAGCCCTTGCTGCCCAAGCCCGGGATTCTCGTTCATGGTGTAGTGCGAGGCGATCCATTCCAGGGCCGCCAACACGCGCGGATCGTTCTTCGCGAGGCCGGCGAACAGCAGGCTCTTGTATCCCGCGTAGGTCATGCTGCCGTAGCTGCGAAGGGCGCGCGTTCCGGGCGGCATCTTCTCGCCGTAGCGGCCTTCGCCAGCCACTTCGCTCGCGAAACTCTCGCCGCCATTGGCCACGGTGTACACGAAGCCGCCGTCGCCGCTGCCCGCTTCGGCCCAGGCCGCCGCGCCATCCGCCTTGCGGTTCTGGCAGCGCTGCACGAAGGCCAGCGCGCGCTGCACCGACGCGTCATCGGCCTTCACGCGCCCGTCATGCAGCGCGTCCAGCATCATCTGCGTGTTGCTCAGGTCGGGGCGGCCCTTGCTGCCGTACCCAACGCCGCCGAACCAGTCCTGCTCGGGACGCACGCCCTCGGCCTGATCCCACTGCACGCGCTTGAGCCACGCAAGCACTTCCTGCAACGCCTCGGCGTGCTTCGGCGAATCGAGCGCAGTCAGCGCCAGTGCCGTGCAACTGGCCACATAGGTTTCCATGCCGCCAGATGGATCGGGCGCGAAGCCGCGTTCGTCGCGCGTCTGCGCAAGCAGTCGGCGCACGCCGGTGCCGACGGCCGGGTCGCTGTCCTCGCCGAAGCCCGCCTGCGCGAACGCGCGAATCACCAGCGCGGTCACCGCGCTGCTGGCGGCCTTCGAGGGCTTCGCCGCCTCCGAACCCTGACCCTGCACGCCTTCCATCCAGCCGCCTTCAGGACCCTGATGCTTGCGCAGGAAGTCGAGCCCGCGCTTGATAGCCGCACGCGCCTGATCGAAGCACGCCGCATCCACCGGCACCTGCGAGGCGCTGTCGGCGATGCGACGGATCACCGGCGGCGGGGGCGTGAGCGAGCGCGGCAACTGCGGTGGCGCCAGCGAGGTCACCTTCTTCGCATCCACGCGCGCGTCGAGCGGCGTGGTTGGCTGCGCCAGCAGGGCATCGCCCGTCGGAGCGGACGTGGGCGCGCTCTGGCAGAGCATGCAGGCGATCAGGGGCACGGTGATCAGCGGCATCGGCATGCCGCGATTCTAGGACGGTTCGAGGAAGCGCCGGGTGCGCGACCGTTCCTTCACATTGATTCGCGCGCGTTTCGGGTATCCCTGTGCGCATGTCCTTGCGCGTCACCACGCCTTCGACCTGCGCAACGCTGATCGCCTGCGCGATGGCGGCGGTGTCGCACGCGCAGTCGGGCGACGCGCCGCTGCAGGCATCACCGCAGGCACCGGTGCCTGCACCGTTCGCGCCGCTGCTCATGCCCAATGGCAGCCTCGCATCCACCGGCGTGTACTGCCACGATCGCGGTCCCGCGTGCGCCTCACCCGGTCCTGTGCTGCCCATCGGCACGCAGTTCTGGCAGGAGCGCAAACTCACGGGCGACTGGGGCGGCCTGCGCACGGCGCTCAGCGACAGCGGCGTGTCGGTGCACGCCACCAGCACTACCGATCTCGCCACGGTGGTCAGCGGCGGCCAACGACAGGGCTTTCTCATGCCCTATCTGGTCGACCTGAATGCGGCGCTCGACACCCAGCGACTCGGCTTGTGGGAGGGCGGCCGCGCCTTCATCGATTTCCAGCAGGCTGGCTGCACGCAACTGGCGTCGAAGTACGTGCCCGACTGGTGGGGTTGGGACTCGCTCAACCCCTACACGCAGAACTACACCGAGCTGGCGCAGTACTGGTATCAGCAGTCCTTCGCCGATGGTGCATTGAAGCTGAAGTTCGGCAAGATCGACAGCAACGCGGACTTCGGCGTGAGCTACACGGGCAGCAATTTCATCACGCAGGCCGCGTATGAACCGGGCACGCTCTCGATGCAACTTCCAACCTATCCCAATCAGGCGGGCGGCGGTGAGGTGCTGTTCGAGCCGGTGAAGGGCCTTCAGGGCAAGTTCGGATTCTTCGACGGCAGCACCAACTACTACGACGTGGACAGCGGAGGCCTGGGAGCGCAGACGGGTCACACCGGCCTCGCATCATTCCTGTGGGAGAACCCGGGCAGCTACTTCCTCATCGCGGAGGCTGGCGGATCGTGGCAGTCGGACAACCTGAGCGGCAATGTGGCCGCGGGATGGTGGCAGCAGACCGGAGAGTCCTACGGAACGGGCGTGAATGGCGCACAGGGCGTGCAGGGACCGTGGGGTCTGTATGCATCGTTCTCGCAGGACCTGTTCAAGCCCAAGGGAGGCGTGCCGAACGAGGGACTGACCGCATTTGGCCAGTTTGGCTGGAGCCCGCCCGAGACCAATCCCGCGCAGTGGTCGCTGATGGGCGGTCTGTCGTGGCAGGGCATCCTGCCCGGACGCGCAAAGGACACCGCCGGCCTGCTCACTGCATGGAACCAGTTCAGCAATGAACCATCCATCACCACCTCGGCGGGTGTTGGCGAGTTCGTCTTTGAGGCCTTCTACAACATTCAGGTCACGCCGTGGCTGGGCATCCAGCCCGATGTGCAGTTCGTGAACCAGCCCAGCAGCGTGCCAAGCGCCAGTGTGCCCGATGCGGTGATTCTCACGGTGCGCGTGGCGATCGCGTTCTGAGCGCGCGCGGACTCGGGCATTTCGGGTATCCCTTTCGCCAATGCCGCGCCGCGCGCATCACCCAATCCCGTGGCTGACCCTGCTGCTC
>CAIPQY010000502.1 GCA_903867275.1 uncultured bacterium
CCGCTGGCGATGGCGATCGTGCTGCTGGGCCTGTTCACCGTTCCGAACTATCTGCGTGCGCGCGCGTGGAGCCGCGAGGCGAACGCGCTGCGTGCGGTGGCCAACGAGTCGGCCGCGCGCCAGGACAATCTGCTCGACATGCAGCGCGAGATCGAGCGCCTTCGCGCCGATCTGGCGCAGCGCGGTCGCACGCTGCCCGCCACGCCGGATCAGGGCGCGCTGCTGGCCAGCATCGCCCGCAGCGCCGATGCGAAGGGCGTGACCGGCAGCCAGTCCAAGTCGGGCAAGCTTGCGCCGGTCGCGGTGTCGGGTCTCGCGGGAGGCAAGGCGATGCGTCGCACGGTCGATGTGGAGATGACCGGCAGCTTCGATGCGCTGTTCGCCGCCGTGAGCAACGCCGAACGCCTGGATGCGCTGGTCACGGTGCGGTCGATCGATCTGTCGCGGAATCCCGCGGCCGAAGGCGGCCTGGTGGAAGCCAAGCTGGTGTTCGACGAATACTTCAATGAGCGTGCCGCCGAGCCCAGGGCCTCCGCCGCGCGCACAACCGCCGGAAAGGCGGGTGGCTGATGCCCGCGTGGCAGAGGCAATGGAACGACGTGTGCCAGCGCCTGGGCGTGCAGCCCAGGCAGTTCGCGATCCTGCTGGCGGTGCTCGCGCTGGGTGTGGGCGGGTTGCTGGTGAAGAGCGCGTTCGGACCGCGCGCCGCCAGCGCCTCCGCTGCACCGATTCGCAAGGCGCCCGAAGCGCCCGAAGCACCCGAAGCACCCGCGCCCGTGGCGAAGACCGAAGCCGCCACCGCATCGAACGCCGCAGCGAAGCAGGAGCCCGGAACATCGCGCCGCGTGGTGGAGATGGCCTTCGACCGCACGCCTTCGCGTGATCCGTTCAAGCCTTGGAACGCGCCCGCGCCCGTGACCGAAACGGCGCCCGCGAAGGCGCTGGTGCGACTGGACGCCACCCCAGGTGTGCTGCCCGGACTGCCGCTGAAGGCGGTCGTGCGTGGGGAGTTGGCCGTGTTCGGTGACCAGACGGTGCGCGTGGGTGATGCCGTGGGACTGCCCGACGGCACGTTCGCGCGCATCAAGGCGATCGGGGATCGCACCGTGACGGTGGATCACGATGGCCAGTTGATCGACGTGCAGTTCGGAGCGGGTATCGCCGGCAAGGCACCAGCCGCAGGAGGGTTCCGATGAACAACTTCGAGAGCAAGGCATCGGGTTCGCTGTCCAGCACCGAGTTGCGGACGCTGCCGCGCGTGGGTCAGGCCCTGGTGGAGGCCGGCGCGATCAGCGTGCACCAGCTGCGCGAGGCGCTGCGTCAGCAGAGCATGGGCGGCCAGCGACTGCTGCTGGGCGAGGTGCTGCTGCAGATGGAACTGGTGGACCGCACCACGCTGCTGCAGGCCGTGGCGCGCACGCTGGAGATCGAGTTCGTGCCCGAGCCCGCGAAGCAGGCCGATGCCGGGGTGATGAAGCTGCTGCCCGAGTCGATGCGCCGCGAGCATCGCGTGGTGCCGCTGCGTCGCGAGAACGACCTGCTGCTGGTGGCGACCGCCGACCCGCAGAACGACCATGTCCGCGAGCTGGCGCAGCGCACCTGCGGCCTGCGCGTGCGCTTCGTTGCAAGCCCCGAGGTGGCGCTGGACGCCATGCTGGCCGAGGCCGTGAACGATGGCGCCGTGCAGGAGAAGGCCGAGGAGATCGTCGCCGAGATGCTGGACACCGGTGCCGAGAGCGGCTTCACCCTGCAGGAGAAGCAGGTCGAGGAGATGGTGGGGGGACAGGGCGAGGACGACATGGGCCCGGTGGTGAAGCTGGTGAACTTCATCATCTGCTCCGCCGTGGAGGAGGGTGCCAGCGACATCCACATCGAACCCGACGACAACACCATGCGCGTGCGCTTCCGCATCGACGGCGTGCTGGGCAACCGCATGTCGCCGCCGTGGCGCATGAACGCCGCCATCGCCAGCCGCGTGAAGATCATGGCGCACCTGGACATCAGCGAGCGCCGCGTGCCGCAGGACGGCGAGATCAGCGTGCGCGTGAACGGCCGCCCCATCGACCTGCGCGTGAGCACGCTGCCCGGCAAGTTCGGCGAGAAGATCGTGATGCGCGTGGTGGACAGCAGCGGCTCGCGGCTGTCGCTGCAGCAGCTGGGCTTCCGCCCCAGAATGCTGGACGGATTCCAGCAGGTGATCGACCAGCCCTACGGCATCGCGCTGGTGACCGGCCCCACCGGCAGCGGCAAGAGCACCACGCTGTACAGCGTGCTGAACACCTTCGACCGCACCACCATCAACGTGAGCACGGTCGAGGATCCGGTGGAGTCGAACATCGAGGGTGTGCACCAGGCGCAGATCAACTCGAAGGCCGGCTTCACCTTCGCGTCGGCGCTGCGTTCGCTGCTGCGTCAGGATCCCGACGTGATCATGGTGGGCGAGATCCGCGACAGCGAGACCGCGCAGATCGCCGTGCAGGCCGCGCTGACCGGTCACGTGGTGCTGAGCACGCTGCACACCAACGACGCGCCGAGCGCGATCACGCGACTGGGCAACCTTGGCGTGGAGAACTTCCTGATCGCCGCGAGCCTTCGCGGCGTGCTGGCGCAGCGACTGGTGCGTCGCGTGTGCCGCCACTGCGCCACGCCGTGCGAACTGGACGAGGCGCAGAAGCGCTCCATGGGTCTGTATGCCTTCCAGGAGGGCACGCCGATGAAGGGCGCCGGCTGCCGCAAGTGCCGCGACACCGGCCTGAGCGGACGCCTGGGCATCTACGAACTCATGGTGCCCGACGAGAAGATGAACGATCTGCTGTGCGGCACCTGCGATCCGGCGTCGATCCGGAATCTGCTGCGCGAACAGGGCTTCGAGACCCTGTGGGACGACGGCATGCAGAAGGTGCTCGCCGGCCTGACCACACCCGAGGAGGTGCACGGTGCCTGCCGCCACTGAAACCATCACGCGCAAGTGGAGCTACAAGGGTCGTCGGGCCACCGGCGAGATGGTGCGCGGCATCGTGGAGGCCGCCACGCACGCCGATGCCGTGCGTGACATCCGTCGTCAGGGCCTCGCGATCCTGGAGGTGGAACTGGGCGACGCGAAGGCCGACGTGGGCGAGATCATCGACACCGGCAACCGACGCCGCCGCCTGGCGCGCGCCTTCAAGACCGATGACACCGTGGCGTTCTGCAGTCAGGTGGCCGTGATGCTTCGCACCGGCGTGCCGCTGAAGGAGACGCTGGAGACCTTCGCCGAGCAGGCCGCTCGGCCCGAGGTGGCCGAACTGGTGCGCCTGATCCGCGACGATGTGTGCGAGGGCGAGGATTTCTCCTCCGCGCTGGCACGCTGGCCACGCATCTTTCCGCCGTTGATGATCAGCCTCATGCGCGCCGCCGAAGCCAGCGGCATGCTGGACGAGATGATGACGCGCGTGGCGAAGGACCTTGCCAAGCAGCGCAAGACCAGCCGTCAGGTGAAGGGTGCCATGGCCTATCCGGCGGTGATGCTGGGCGTGGCGGTGGTGGCCGTGGCCGTGATCATGACCAGCGTGATGCCGCGCTTCGCGCCGCTGTTCGCCATTCAGGGCGATCGGCTTCCGATGCCCACCAAGGTGCTTCTGGCGCTCTCCGACTTCATCCGCACCGGCTGGATGATGTGGGTGCCGGGTCTTGCGGCCCTCGCGTTCGGTGCGTGGTACTGGGCGCGCAGCGCGATGGGTCGACAGGTGCTCGATCGCGGCAAGCTGTCGTGGCCGGTGCTTGGACCGATGTTCCGCAACCTGTACGTGGCGCGCTTCAGCAGCACCATGGCCACGCTGCTCAGTGCGGGCGTGCCGCTGCTCGAGGTGGTGCGCATCCTGCGCGACGTGACCGACAACGTGTGCTACTCGGCCATGTGGAAACTGCTCGACGAGCGCGTGAGCCACGGCCAGGAGCTGGCGCCCACCTTCCGCGAATTCAAGTTCGTGCCGCGCAACGTGGCGGCCATCATCGCCGCCGGCGAGAAGTC
>CAIPQY010000503.1 GCA_903867275.1 uncultured bacterium
GAGGTGAGCACGGTGCCGTTTGGCAGCGTGGTGCGCGTGGTGATGCTGCGCTTGCGGTAGCTGCTGCGCATCATGCGGATCTCGCCGGTGCCGTCGGCGTTGGCGTAGCCGTAGGGGCCGTAGATGGGATAGCCGTCGAAGCCGAAGCCCACGATCGACGAATGCAGCGCTG
The DNA here is from genome assembly GCA_903867275.1 of uncultured bacterium. Lineage (GTDB taxonomy): Bacteria > Planctomycetota > Phycisphaerae > Phycisphaerales > SM1A02 > SYAC01. The sequence goes on from CAIPQY010000503.1 coordinate 173, forward strand.
GCGTCTCATCGAAGATGCACGCCGCGTTCTGGTGGTTGTGGTACTCGCCGTTGGGCGACGGGTGACCACCGCAGGCGTCGAAGCTGGGCCCCTCCACCATGATGGCGTTCTGGTGCCACACGTTCTTGTTGTTGTAGCTGCGCGCGTCGCTTGCGTTGTAGATGGCCACGCCGTTCACCCACACGCCGATGTGACCCAGGCCCGTGGCGGTCTTGGTGCCGGTCTTGGGGGTTGGCGTGCGCGTGATGCGGAAGCCCCAGTTGCCGTCGACCGGCGTGTTGGGGTTGGCCGGCCAGGGACCGATGCTGTACGAAGGCACCGAGCTGCACGACACGTACACGTACGACGCGTTGTACTTCACCTGCTGCACGTCGGCTTCCAGGCCGTTGTAGCCGGTGCGGCCGATCTCGTTCAGCAGCCAGCACTCCACCTGCGGCGGGGCGGCGAGGGTGGGCATGGCAAGCGCGAATGCGGCGACGATGGCGAGGCGGGTGGTCATGTCAGAGCGATCTTGCACCCGTTTTGGGGGTCGGGACGGGCCGAAACCCAAAAACGCGTCCATTTATAGGAGTGACACCCCGGTCATGGGGGCGGGAACCCCCATTCCGAGCATCTTCAGCAGGGTTGGCGCCACATCCCCCAGCCGCCCACCCTCCCGCAGATGGGCACCCTTCCAGCGCGCCCCCACCACCGTGAGCGGCACGGTGAAGTTGGTGTGGGCGGTGTGCGGAGCGCCGGTCACGGGGTCCTTCATCTGTTCGGCGTTGCCGTGATCGGCGGTGATGATCAGCTCGCCGCCGCGTGCAAGGGTTGCATCCACGATCGTCTGCACGCACGCGTCCACCACCTCGCATGCCTTGATGGCAGCCGGCAGCGAGCCGGTGTGGCCCACCATGTCGGGGTTGGCGAAGTTCACCACGATCAGATTTTCGCAATCGGGCGCCGCCAGTCGCGCCAGCACCGCATCGCGCACACCCGCCGCGCTCATCTCGGGCTTCAGGTCGTAGGTGGGAATGTCCTTGGGGCTCGGCACGATCACGCGCCGCTCGCCGGGGAACGGCTCCTCGCGATAGTCGTTGAAGAAGAAGGTGACGTGCGGAAACTTCTCCGTTTCGGCGCAGCGGAACTGCGTCAGCCCCGCGTCGCTCACCACCTGACCAAGAATGCCCTGCATCTTCGCGGGCCGCATGAAGATGGGATGCACCGGCAACCCGCGCTCGTACTCGGACATGGTGGCGAAGTGCAGGTTGCGCGGGCATGGCGCGCGATCGAAGCCGCCCCCCTGCACCGCCGCCCACGCCGCGTCATCGAGCATGAACGCCTTGCACAGTTCGCGCGGCCGGTCGCCGCGGAAGTTGAAGAAGATCACGCTGTCGCCGTCGGCGATCACGCCCGCGTCCAGGATGCGCGTGGGTGGCAGGAACTCGTCACCCTTCTGCGTGGGGCCCACCGGGTTGGCGATGTTGCGTTGCACCGCCTGCAGTGCGGTGGCGGCGCGCGCACCCCCGCGACCGCACAGCAGGTCGAACGCCTGCTTCACGCGTTCCCATCGATGGTCGCGATCCATGGCGAAGAAGCGGCCGCACACGGTGGCGATGCGGCCGCCCGTCTTCTGCAGCACGCCCTCGAGCCACGGGATGTAGTGCAGCGAACCTTCGGCGGCGGTGTCGCGTCCGTCGGTGAACGCGTGCACGAACAGTCGGTCGCCGGGCACGCCCTGCGCGTGCGC
>CAIPQY010000504.1 GCA_903867275.1 uncultured bacterium
CATCGCCACGCTGGCCAACGCCATGGACGTGGGCGCGCCAAGCAACGCCGAACGACTGCTGGCCCGCTTTCCGAACGTGCAACGCGTGATCGACGCTGACTGGGCGGATGACGAGGCCATTCGCGAGGCGATCCGTCGCACGCATGCCGAACACGGCTTGGCCATCTGCCCGCACACCGCCTGCGGCATGGAGGTTCTGCGCAGGCGCCGCGAGCGCGGCGACACCGACACCTGGGTGGTGGCCGCCACCGCGCACGCGGCCAAGTTCGACACGGTGGTGGAGCCGATCATCGGCGCGCCGGTGCCTGTGCCCGAGCCGCTGGCCCGCCTGCTTGCATCACCAAGCCACAGCATGCCGATGTCGGCGGATGCTGCGGCGTTGATGCGGCTGCTTGGCTGAAGCGCTCAGCGACCTTCCACGCGGTAGAAACCGCGCGGATTCACCATGAAGTAGGCATCGAAGGGCTCGAGCGGCGGCAGCGACATGTAGGTCTTGCCGCTCTCGTCGGTCTTCAGCATGAAGAACCAGTCGGGCATGCCGCCCTTGTCTCCGGGCTTCTTGCGGATGCCTTCCTCGCGGATCTCGTTGGCGATGTGGTCGATCCACTTCAGGGCCAGCGCACGATCGGCGAACTCGTCCCAGTCGCCGCTCTTCTTGGCCGAGTACATCTTGGACTTGAACTCATCAAGCGTGATGCCCATCTTCTTGGCGATCGGATCGGCGAGGCGACGCTCCCACTCCTGCATCGTCTTCACTTCCTGCTCGATGTCGGTCATGTTGCCCGAGGCGCTGCTCGACATCTGGTGGTGCAGGATGATCGCGTTGGGGTAGGCGTAGCTGTTCGGCGACAGCGTGGCGATGGTGGCGGCCATGCTTGCGGCGAAACTCTTCACCACCACGTGGATCGGCGCCTTGCTGCTCTCGATCGCCTTCAGGATGCGGTAGCCCTCCATCACGCTGCCGCCCGGCGAGTTGTTGATCACGATGAAGATGGGCTTGGTGGGATCCTGGTTGTTGTAGAAGTCGATGCGGTCGCAGACGCGGTTGGCCGTGCCCGAGACGATCGGCCCGTCGAGCGGAATCTTGCGGTCGCTGATGGTGAGCACGCCGTCCTTGAAGGGCTGGTCGGGGTAGGTCACCGGCGCGTTGATGGCGTCCTTCCACTTGTTGTCGTCATCGCGGTAGGTCAGACGGGCGGACAGGGTGCGCGCCTCGGCATCGGCACGCATCTGCTCGTCAAGCACGCGCGACTGCTCGGCGCGACGCTTCTCAAGCGCCAGCGCGTTGTTCAGGGCCAGTTCTTCCTGCTCGCGCTTCAGCGTGGAGAGCTTCGCCTTGTGCTGCGCGTCCAGCAGTTCCTGCGCCGAGGCCAGACGCGTGATCTGCGCCTTGCTGTCCGCCAGTTCCGCCTCCAGCTTGGCCGTCTGCAGTTCGCGCGCCTGCTTCAGGCGCTCGCGCTCGGTTGAAGAACCGGACAACTCCGCCTTCAGCTTGGCCTGCATCAGCGCGTGATCCTGATCCAGCTTGTCCACCTCGGCCTTGCTCGGTGCCTCGGCTGCGCTCTGCTTCGCGTTGGCCAGCGCCAGCGCCGCCTCAAGCTTGGCCTTCTCGGCCTTCAGCGAGGCCAGCTCGGCCGACAGACGCTGCTCACGAAGGTCGGCCTCCAGACGCAGGCGCTTCAGTTCCTTCTCGGCTGCTTCCTCTGGGGTCGGGG
>CAIPQY010000505.1 GCA_903867275.1 uncultured bacterium
AGGTCCGTGGCCAGGTGCACCAGTTCGCCGAGTTCGTCCATCAGCGCCAGCTCCACCTTCGACGGCGGCCGGCGCATCGGCAGCAGGAATTCCAGCACCGCACGAACCTGGCTGGATGGGCCCTGTCGAATCGGCAGCGACCACACGGCAATCAGACCATGTCGCTGCAGGCGCTCGGCGAAGCCATGCCACGCCGCCACGCCCTGCAGATCGGCGGCCACCACGGTTTCGCCGCTCTGCGCAGACAGCGTGCCAGGCGACCACGCATCGCCGACCGCGTGCCCCGCCTGAAGCGTGGCGATCTCATCGGGCAGCGTGGGACACACGCCGCGTTCGAACACCTTCGCATCGGTCACCGTGACACCATGCAGAAGATCTCGCCCGGCATCACGCGTTCCGCGAACGCGGCCACGGCAAGAAGCGTTTCACGGAGGCCAGCCCCGGATGAGACCATCGCAAGCACTTCACGCTGCGCCGCCAGCAGCTCGCTCTTCACCACCAGGCCTGCACTGGCCCGGATCTTCAGGCCGGCCACGCACTCGTTCTCGGCGCGGGGCCCCGTGGCGATCGCGTACAGCACGCCGTCGAAGCCGATCTCGGTGCCGTCCTGACGAACCGCCTCGAGTTCCATCCACCGTGGCGGCGGCGGCTCCGGGCACTCCGCCAAGCTGGCGATCCACTGCAGCGCCGCGCCGGTGCCCGAACGAAACACCTCGTGCAGCCGACATCCCTGCAACTGCTGCGCGCTGCGGCCAAGTTGTCGCGCCGCAGCCGCACTCACGCCACGCACGCAGCCCGATGCATCGAGCAGAAGCAGCGAGAGTTCCCGCTCCTCGGCCGGCGCGCGCGACTGCGATGGTGGAAGACTTTCAGTCATGAGCGGTGCGCGCAGTGTAGATGCGGCGGCGGAGCGACCGTTGCCGCAGCACCAGCAGCGCTCCGGGCGCGATCCACGCCAAAAGCCACGGCCACTGCGCTTGCCAAGGCGCGGGCGCAGGCGCCACCGACACGCGTGCGGTACCGCGCACCGCATCACCCCATGCGAGTGTGACATCGCATGCACCCGCGGCGTCAAAGCGCGTCGTGCCGCGCCAGTGCCCCATCACTGGGTCGCGTGACAACGGCACCGGGGTGGCACTGTCGCCCGAAGCCTCGAGCAGCGTCACCTGCACGGCAGCATCACCTGCACCGATCACCTCGAACACCACCGGCCCCACCACCGGCTGCGCCGGCTGCATGACCAGCGTGCAACGACCGTGCGCACCCTGCAGCGAAATGATCGGCACGCCGCCATCCGCCGCAGCGCCGTGCGCACACACCATCGCAAGCACCACGCAGCAGGCCGGCCACTTCATGACAGCAATCCCCGCATCTGCATCGGCTGCAGCACGATCCAGGCGGCCAGCGCCCACCAGATGAGCGCGACCAACGCATCCGGCAACCACCGCACCAGCACCCGACTGGATCGCTGTGCACCCGATGCATCCACGCGCGCCGCGCGATTCCAGGACAACTGCAGCGAGACCAGCAGCGCCACTCCAAGCACGCACAGCATCACCGGCAGAAGCCACTGCGGAACCTGCGCACAGCAGTTGGCGGCCCACGCCGGTTCACCCAGATCCAGCGCCACGCCATCACGGGCCGCGCGCTGCAGCGGCGGCAGCGCGGAGGACCATCCCGTGACCAGGTGGAACCCGAAGTGCACCAGCCACATGCCCACGCCGATCGGAAGCAGGTCGAACGCCATGCGGGCAAGTCGGTGCCCGAGCGTTTCGCCGCGCAGCCACGCTCCGGCGATTGCCGCAACGAACACCGGCAGCGCCACCGCCAGCATGGCCAGCAGCGCGATCAGCGCCACCGTCGCCCCGCGCCAGGGCAGCGGCTGCCATGACCCGATTCCCGCGACGATCGGCTCGGTCATCAGCGCCGCATTCACCAGCGCGCCACATGCAAGCACCAGCAGCAGCGCAGCCAGATCCGCACGCTCGATCCAGCGGCCGATCACGGAGCGGCTTGCCTCGGATTGAAGTTCCATGAAGGGCACCTTCAGCAGCACGCCCGCGTTGTCGTGGGGACATGCGGTGACGCAGTCCATGCATGCGGTGCAGTCGAGCGCACCCACCTTGCGCGGCAGGAACAGCGAGGTGCCGCATCCCGGCCCCTGTGGTCCGCCGCGCAGGCAATCCTGCGTGGTGCAGCGCTCGCACACCTGCGGATCACGGATGGTCACCTGCGTGGGCGAGGCCACGCTCATCACCATGTTCCACTGACCGATCGGGCACATCCACTGGCAGAAGGCGGCGCCCTCGAACAGCAGGTCGACCACCGTGGCCATCACGAGCAGTCCGATGATCAGTCCGGCTGTCAGCAGCGGACTGTCCCACCAGCCGAACGCCTCGTACGCCACCAGCCAGGCCAGCACCGCCACCGCGGCGATCCACTTGGTTCGAAGCCACGAAGGCCAGCGTCGCGTTGGCGTGATCCAGCGGCGAAGCAGCGTGCGTGGCGCGATCAACGGACAACCAAGGCATGCAAGATTGCCGGCCACCACCATGCCGACCGCGGCCATGCCACGCCAGTGCGTCCACGGCCAGGTTCCAGCGATGTTGGTGGCCGCGTCGCGCGGCCCGAGCAGCCCATCGAGCACCACCAGCACCGCCAACCCCAGCATGACGAATCGCACCGCAAGTCGCCCATTCGCGGATCGCAGCAGCGCACCCAGCAGCGGCACGCGCGTGGCATCCCATGGCGCCCGGCGCGCCTGCCCAACCACCGGCAGTGACAGCGCCACGCGCGGCCGCTTGCGCGACAACGCATGCACGATGATCACCACCGCAGGCACCAGGTACAGCAGCGAACCCGGCAGCCACATGATGGCCGCGGCGCGCTGCTGATCCACCAGCGCATCCACGCCCATCGCGGGTGCGGTGTCGCGATACACGCCGTAGATGGCGCCCGGCGCGAAGGCCAGAATCGCCGCCACCAGCGTGTTCGCCACATCGGCCGTCAGCAGGTAGAACGCCATCGACCAGCGCGGCCACGTGCCCTTCCACGGCCATGGCTCGATCACTGGCCACCAGAACAGCACGCCACTCCACAGAAAGCACGCATGCTCCAGCGCGTGGGCGCGGTCACTCTGCAACGCCCACTCGTAGGCGAAGGGAAAGTGCCACACCCAGCCGGTCACCACCGCCACGATCCACGCGACCGGTGGATGCACCAGCCAGCGCGCCGCGCGCTGCAGGCCCGGCGAACCAAGGAGCGGCCCCAGCAGATCACGCGAGATCCACTGCGGCAGCCCCAGCAGCAGCGGCGAGAATGGCCACCCCAGCAGCAGCAGCGGCGGCGCCACCATGGCAAGCAGCATGTGCTGGGTCATGTGCGCCGCCAGCAGCCGCGAGGCCAGTGCATCCAGCGGCGACCACAGCGCAATGCCGATCAGCGCAACGCCGGCCACGAAGCAGACCGGCCGAACAACGGACCACCGCCACGGCTCAACACGCCGAAGCCGCTTCCATCCACGCAGATACACGACCACGGCCGCGCACAGCGGCACCACCGCCAGACCCGGCGCGCTCCATGCCGACCACACGCCGGCACCCATGCTGCTCACTCGCCCACGGGCGGCACGGCCACCGGCGGAAGATCCGGCGACGTGGCGCGCTCAAGCGCTCCTGGAATCGTGGAAGGCCCGGTGCCATCGGTGCGGCAGCTCTGCAGGAACGCCACCAGTGCAACGGTCTCGGCGCTCGAAAGCGTCTTGCCGTAGGCCGGCATGTTGCCGCCACCCTGCTGCACCTGTCGCACCAGCTGATCCCAGCTCAGTCGGCTGCCCACATCGGCCAGATCGGGGCCGCGCATGCCACCCTCGCCATCCAGCGCGTGGCAGTTGCGGCACTGCTGGTACTGCAGCACCACCGCACCCTGCATCTGCAGCGGCGACAGTCGCTTCACCATGTGCACCGGCGTTGGCACGCGGGTCCAGGCATCCATCACCGGGCTCCACGGGCTGCTCACGCCAAGCCAGGTCAGGGCGCCGATGGCCACCACGATCACCAGCATGGTGATCACCGCAATCGGCCGACGCGTGGGCGCGCGCTCGCCGCGATTGGAGATCAGCGGAATGGCAAGCAGTCCGATCACGATCACCGGCGGGCTGGCCAGCAGCAGGAAGGTCTCGATCTGGGGTGGCAGCAGCGCCAGCGCCGAGAAGATCCACAGGAAGGCCGCATCAGGGCGCGGGTTGGCGTTGATGATCGTGGGATCGGGGTTGCCGTTAGGACCGGCCGGCCCCATCCACATCGCCAGACCCACCATCAGGATCAGCGCCAGCCCGCAGAACACCATGTCGCGCTTCGCCGCATCGGGGAAGAACGGCACGCCGGTCTTGTGCACGCGCTCCTCGTAGTCCTTCTTGTAGGTGGCCGGATCCACCAACTGACCGGCCTTGGGCATCTCGCTCACGCCGCCCTTCAGGATCAGCGCAAGGTGCAGGCCCACCAGCGCGATGGTGGTTCCCGGCAGCACGAACACGTGCAGCGCGAAGAACCGGCTCAGCGTGGCGCCACCGATGTAAGGGCCGCCCAGCAGCACGTTGCGCATCTGGTTGCCGAGCACCGGAACGCGGTCCACGATGCTGGCGCCGATGCCGAGGCCCCAGTACGCGTCCTGGTCCCAGCGCATGATCTGGCCCGTGAAGGCCAGCGCCAGCGTGCAGAACAGCAGCAGCACGCCCACCATCCAGGTGAGCTCGCGCGGATACTTGAACGAGGCGTGCAGGAACACCTGGCTCATGTGCACCAGCACCATGATCACCATGAAGTTGCTGCTCATGCCGTGGATGGCACGAAGCATCCATCCCATGGGCACCTGCTGGTCGATGTACTGCAGGCTCTGGAAGGCGTCAGCAGCGCTGGGCGCGTACAGCGTGGCCAGCAGGGTGCCGCTGACGAGCTGGATCATGAAGAACATCAGCGTGGCGCTGCCGAACACGTACCACCACTTGGCATCGCGCGGCACGCGGTGCGTCATGATGGGCGCCACGAAGCCGATCGCGCCGGAGCGTTCCTCGACCCATCCAACCATGGCGAGCATCCGACGCAGCATCAGACGCTTTCCTCCAGGCCGGGCAGTCGACCCGCGTCGATGAGCAGGCGGCCGTTCTCGATCTTGGCGTGGTACTCGAACAGCCCGCGCGGCGGCGGACCGCTGGCGCGACTGCCGTCCTCGTAGTACACGCCACCGTGGCACGGGCACATGAACAGGCGGCTCTGCTGGAACCACTTCACCGGGCAACCCAGGTGCGCGCAGTTCACCGCGAACACCTGGAACTTGCCGCCATCCATGCTGCGAACCCAGGCGGCCGCGCTGGCGGTCTCGCCATCGTTGGGATTGGCGCCGGGCACGGCGAACTTGGCAAGGCGCGTTTCACCCACCGGGTAGTCGCCCACCGAACCGATGTCGATCCAGGTGTTGCCGTAGCGGCGGAAGCCGGGAGCCACCAACGCACCGACCAGCGGAATGCCGGCCACGACGGTGCCGATGCCCATCAGGCCCGCGCCGATCATGAACATGGCGCCGCGACGCGAGCTCTTGGGTGCCGCACCGCCACCGCAGCCGCCCTGACAATCCTTGCATCCGTCACTCATCGCTTCGTGCTCCCCATCTGTGGTCGCTTCGACGCGAGGAAGGCCACCACATCGGCCACCTCGCTGGATGTCATTCGCTTGTTCGCTGCCTGACCCGGGTACGGGCCATCGCACGAGGCATGCAGATCGGCGCGGCCGAACACGATCGAGCTGCGCAGCGACTGGTCGCTGACCAGACGCAGATAGTTTGGATCGGTGATCGAACCATGCGTGCCGGGGGCCTTGCCATTCGCCGCGCCGTGGCAGGTCTGGCAGTTCGCCCCGTACAGCGTGGCGCCGTTGTCGGCGTTGCCAAGCGGACCTTCCCAGGCGACCGATGCCGGCGTTCCGCCCTTGCCCCACTCGCCGATCATGCCATCCACCAGCGTCTGCACATCGGCGTCGGCGATCGGGCCACCCTGCGAAGCGGCCAGCGCAGGCATCAGCGTGCCCTGCCCCTTCGAAGTCACTTCCACAAGCTTGTCGCGGGGAATCGTGGCGAGGTAGGTGGCGTTCTTCATGGGACGCGCGCCGCCAAGTTCGCCGGTCGCACCGTGGCACGCCGCGCAGTTGGCCGCGTACACGCCCTGCCATGTCACGGCGGGCGCCTCGATGGCGCTGGCGGGCTGTTGCAGCGGAATCTTGCCGCACGCTGCGGCACACAGAACGAAGGTGGTGGTCAGCAGCGCGCGCATCATCGCATTCCCTCGCTCCGCTCAACGCCCATGCGCTCTGCGATGGTGAGTCCGGTCATGGTGTTGATCTTCTTCGACCGCGACACCACGATGCCGCACACGAAGCCGAATGCCGCCTGACTGGCGAAGAACCACGGCCACGAGACGAACTTCTCGAGCGCGGGGTTCACGATGCCGATCGTTGCGTACAGCATGCCGGTCCACAGCACGGGGCTGATCACGCCACCGAACAGCAGCGGACGACTGGGCATCATCGGCAGGCACACCGCGTACAGCAGGCCCACGAAGGTGCATGTCACCAGATGGATGCCGCAGGCCACGGCGAAGATGCCGGGCTGGAAGCTCTTCAGCATCGCCACATCCTCGGCGTCCACGCTTGGCACGAACACGCCTGCGAGCAGGTTGATCGGCAACCACACGCTGCCTTCGCGCAGCAGGCCCCACGCCACCGCGGCGATCGCCATGGCAACGCCGCCGGCCAGTCCGCCCCACACGCCGCTTCGATAGCGGTGCATCTGCACGGGAAGCATCACGCGCTCGGTGGCAGGCTTGGTGGCCAGCGCAGGCGCAGGCGTGATGATGTCCGAGCCCTTCTCCAGTTCCTCGAGCGCCTCTTCCGGGAAGCAGCCGCGCGCCCAGGCGATGAAGCCCGCGATGCACGCGATCAACCCCACCACGCTCACGGTCCAGTTGGTCACCAGACCGGCGAACATCAGCGTGAGACCGAAGCCCGCCCACAGCGGACCGCTGGTGGGCACTGGAATGCCGCGCATGTACGGCGTCTGCGTGCGCTCGGTGGTCGGCTGGCTCATGCGCGCATCCCCACGATGTACACGGTGGTGAACACGAACACCCAGACCACATCCACGAAGTGCCAGTACCAGCTGATCAGCTCGAAGCGGATGGTGTCGCGCGCGGGCTTCAGGCGGCCCATCACGCCCAGCATCCAGATGGTGCTCAGCGCCATCAATCCCACGCACACGTGGAAGGCATGGAACCCCACGAGCGAATAGAAGGTGGTGCCGAAGAGGTTGGTCGAGATCGTGAGCCCCTTGTCCCAGATCAGGCCGCGCCACTCCACCCAGGTGCCCCAGATGAAGTAGCCGCCCAGCGCGATGGTGAGCAGCAGCCAGAAGGTGAGGCCGCCGCGATGACCGCGACCCAGCGCACGCACCGCCGCCATCACCGTGAACGAGCTGCTGATCAGCGCCGCCGAGCTCACAAGCACCGGCTTCAGCTCCAGCACCTCGCGCGGGAACGGGCCATGCGCGCTCTTGCCGATGTAGAACAGGTACGCCACGATGAAGCCCGCGAAGAAGAAGCTCTCGATCGCGATGAGCGTGGCCATGCCCACCTTGCCGCGGCCGGGTCGCCAGATCTCAGGCTGTGTGGTGATGGCGCTCATGGGTCACTCGTAGTTGCAGTCGGGGTCGTTCGGGTTCTTCGCATCCCACAGCGGACGCGCGCTGGTGCAGGTGGGGATGCGGTCGAAGTTGTGCTCGGGCGGCGGGCTCGTGGTGCTCCACTCCAGCGTCCACGCATCCCACGGATCGTTGCCCGCGATGGCGCCCTTGGTGTAGCTGCGGATCATGTTCCACACCACCAGCGCCACGCCCACGATCTGCACGGGCACGCCGATGGTGCTGATCAGGTTCCACAGCTCGAAGCCGCGACCGGGCTGGTAGGTGTAGATGCGCCGGGGCATGCCCAGCATGCCGCTGAAGTGCATGGGCAGGAACACCAGGTTGAAGCCCAGCAGCAGGATCCAGAACGACCACACGCCCATGCGCTCGTTCATCATGCGGCCGGTCACCTTGGGGTACCAGTAGAAGATGGCCGCGAAGATGGCGAACACCGTGCCACCGAACAGCACGTAGTGGAAGTGTCCCACCACGAAGTAGCTGTCGCTGAGCTGGTGCGTGAAGGGCACCACCGCCAGCATGATGCCGGTCAGTCCACCGATCACGAACATGCCGAGGAATCCGGCGCAGAACAGCATGGGCGTCTGGAAGCGGATGCGGCCGCCCCACATGGTGCCGAGCCAGTTGAAGATCTTGATGCCCGTGGGCACGCTGATCAGGAAGGTGCTGGCCGCGAACAGCGCGTTGAGCCACGGCGGCAGACCCACCACGAACATGTGGTGCGCCCACACGCCGAGCGAGATGAAGCCGATGCCCACGGTGGCCGCCACCATGAGCGCGTAGCCGAAGATCACCTTGCGGCTGAACACCGGCACGATCTCGCTGACGAAGCCGAAGGGCGGCAGGATGAGGATGTACACCTCGGGGTGCCCGAAGAACCAGAACAGGTGCTGCCACAGGATGGCGCTGCCCTGCTGCTGCGGATCGAAGAAGTGCGCGCCCAGCGTGCGATCGAGCAGCAGCATCGCCTGCGCCGCCGTGAGCACCGGGATGGCCATGATCACCAGCGCCGCCACCACCAGCATCATCCACACCAGGAGCGGCATGCGCATCAGCGTCATGCCGGGGCATCGCATGCACAGGATGGTGGCCGCGAAGTTGATGGCCGTGGTCATGCTGCCGAAGCCGCTGACCATGATGCCCAGGATCCAGTAGTCGGTGCTGTTGCCACGACTGAAGGTCTTGCTTGTGAGCGGCGAGTAGGCGAACCAGCCCACATCGGGCGCTCCACCCGCGCCGTACAGGCCGTCGCCGCCGATCCAGCTGAAGTACAGCAGCAGACCGCCGAACACGAACAGCCAGAAGCCGAAGGCGTTCAGGCGCGGGAACGCCATGTCGCGCGCGCCCACCATCAGCGGCACCAGATAGTTGCCGAAGCCAAGCAGCACCGGCATGCCCACCAGGAACACCATGGTGGTGCCGTGCATGGTGAACATCTGGTTGAAGCCCTGCGGCGTCAGCACATCGTTCAGCGGCTTCAGCAGCTGGATGCGCATCATGGTCGCCTCCAGGCCGCCGATCACGAAGAAGATCAGGCCCGCCAGGATGTACATCACGCCCAGGCGCTTGTGATCCACCGTGATCGCCCAGCCATGCAGACGCTCCATCACGCCGGGCGGCGAGGCTTGCACAGTGGTGTTGGCAGGAAGGCTGGTCATGGGTTCACTTCAGGGTGCAAAGGTAGTCCGTCACCGCGTCCAGCTCGTTGTCGGACAGCTTCAGGCTTGGCATGTTGCACTGCGGCTTCAGCGCCTGCGGATCATCGAGCCACGCACGCAGATTGTCGCGCGTGAGCGGCACCACGCCCGAGGCGATGGTCTGGCGGCTCATCAGGTGCGTCAGATCGGGCGCGAAGGCGCCATCCGAAACGCCCTGCACCGTATGGCAGGTGCTGCAGGCGAGCTCCATGAAGATGGACTTGCCCATGGCCACGCCCTGATCATCCACCGCCGGCGCGGTCTGCGATGCAAGCCAGGCGTCGAACTGCTCCTGCGGCGTGGCCACCACGCGCAGCAGCATGCCGGCGTGCTGATTGCCGCAGTATTCGGCGCACTGGCCCAGATACAGACCCTGCTTCTCGGCCACGAACCACAGGTGGTTGGTGTGATTGGGAACCAGATCGATCTTGCCGCTGAGCGCGGGCACCCACCAGCTGTGGATCACGTCGGCGCTTTCCAGTCGCAGCCACACCGGCTTGTTCACCGGCACATGCAGCTCGTTGGCGATCACCACCTGCCCGCCGGGCAGGCTGGCATCGACGTAGCGATATTCCCACCACCACTGATGACCGATGGCCACCACTTCCATCGCGCCCTCCGGCGGCTCGGTGCGCTCCACGTCGCGGATCACGCGGATGGTGACCAGACCCAGTGTGAACACGATCAGCAGCGGCACAACGGTCCACGCCAGCTCGATGGGGTTGCTGCCGTACAGCTGCACCGGATCGCCCTGCTGCGCCTTGCGGCGGCGGAACTTCACGATGCTGTACACCAGGATGCCTTCGACCACCACGAAGATGCCGGCGCAGATGCCCATCACCAGCCACGCCATCGACTCGATCTGATGCGCCGGCGGACTTGCGGTGTCGAAGATGGCGGGATTCATCACCGGCATCTCGGTGCCGGGCGCGCACACCACCGCGTCTGCGGCCAGTGCGGCGGTCCCCAGCGCGCACGCGGCGATCACGCCCAGCATCGTCGATGCGAATCCGAGATGGATGATTGGGCGTCCTGCCACGGGGCGGAGTCTAACGACTTGCCCCGCCCGCGCCACAAGCAATGCCGGTGACAGGAATCGAACCTGCACTCCTTTAGAGGGAA
>CAIPQY010000506.1 GCA_903867275.1 uncultured bacterium
ATGTCGACGTGATCGACCTGGAAAAACCAATAAATCTCGGACGCTCTTGGTGCGCAATGCCGGTTTTTCCAGCAGAAAAGCAGCCTGCAACCTGAAAAAGAGCCTTTTTTGGCTCCAAACAGATCAGTTCGTCTTCGATGCCTGGACCGCGACGGGCGTTGCGGGGTTGGCCTGCGCCATCAGGCGGCGCGGCAGTTCGCGTGACGGCTCGCGTGCCGCCGCCTCGCTGAGCAGGCGCGTGGCCTCGGCCTTGTCACCGCGTTCGAGTGCCGCGACACCGAGCAGCACCCATCCGTCGGCGCTGCCGGGGCGGCTTTGGGTGAGCGACTGCCCGGCTTCGATCATGCGGTTGGTGTCGCCCAGACGCATGGCAGCGAGTCCAAGGATGGTCGCATTGCGTCCATCGGTGTCACTCTGACCGCGCAGGCTCAGCATCAGGTCGCGCGCCTCGCGTGGGCGATCCAGCATCAGCAGGCAGCGCGCATGCAGGCGCACCATGTCGGGGCGCTTGCCCGCATCGCCCATGGACTCGCTTTCCAGCGACATGATGCAGTCGGACCACTTGCCGCGCTCGAAGTCCGTGGCGGCAATCTCTTCCGTCAGTTGCTGGGCCTTGGAGGGATCGGTGCGCAGTCGTGCCGTCGCCAGCCATCGTGCGCGTTCGTCCAGATCGCCGCGCTGGCCCGCGATGTCTGCGCGCACGCGATCCAGGACGGGACTGAACTCGAAGGTCTTTCCGACGGCATCCAGGCGTGCCTCGGCATCCGCAAGGCGACCGGCCGCGACCAGCGTCTCGCACTCCGCGGCCACGTACTGCAGCTGCGAAGGTGCAAGTTCCGCGGCCTTCGCGTACTCGGTGGCGGCCTTGTCCAGCTCGTTCCAGCGCTGCAGCACGATGCCCATGTAGTAGTGCGGTTCGGCGGCGGTGGGGGAGAGTTCGGCGGCCTTGGCGAAGCTTTCGCGCGCCAGATCCACCCGCTTCATCTCCAGGAGGATGCGTCCGCGCAGCAGCGGATAGGCACCATCCTTCGGGAAGCGCACGATGGCCTTGTCGATGTGCTGCAGCGCCATGTCGAACTGGCCTGCGTGGAAACTCTGCAGCGCCTGGTCGTACAGCACCTGCGTGTTGGCACGGTCGAAGCGATCGTTCGCCTCGTTCCGCACCTGCTTCGAATGGGGCGTGCTGCACGCAGCCATGGCGCACAGTGACAGTGCGAGCAGTGGTCGGCACATCCTCATGGCGTTGGCTCCTGAATGGGCGCGGTTGGCGCGGTGGCCGGCTGGGGCGTTGCCGACATGGCATCGGCATTCTTTGGCACGCCCTGCGGGAATCCGAGCAGCGTGCCGTTCTTGCGGATGTAGTCGGGCATCAGATCGAGCGAATCCAGCTTGGTCTTCCATGGTCCGGCGTTGTCGGCGCGGATGTCCTCGCGCAGCTGGATCATGGTTGGAGAGGTGGGACTGACGCGAAGGGCCTGGTCGGCGTACAGCGACGCCTTGGCCTTGTCGCCGGCGCGCCAGGCCTCCAGTGCCTGCATCTGGTAGTTGCCGCCGATCTGCGCGTGCGAGAAGGGCAGCAGGCCGGCACGCGCGCCCGTCTGCACCGCGTCGATCACCTTCAGCGCCTGATCGCCGTCCACGGAGTTCTTCGGATCCTCCACGATCACCGGCGTCACCAGGAAGATGATCTCCTGGCGCCGCGTCTTGTCGTTCTGTCCGCTGAATGCACCTGGCACCAGGTCGCCGAGCATCGGGATCTGCCGGTTGGTGTTGGCGGTGTCCTCGCGGAACAGGCCACCGAGCACGATGGTCTGGCCGCTCTTCACGCGCACGTTCGTGCGCAGTTCCTGCTGGGCCTGATTCGGAATGGTGGACTCGGTGCCCTGAAACTTCACTGTGGTGTACTTGGCGGAGGTGATGCTGGGCGACAGTTCCATGCGCACCATGCCGTCCGGACTGATGAAGGCCCGGAACGCGAGCTTGATGCCGGTGTCGATGTACTGCACTTCCTGGGTGGTGCTGGTCTGCGTCTGCGTGGTGGACAGGTAGCCCACCTTCTCGCCGATGTTCACCAGCGCCTTCTGACGGTTGAGCACCGTCACGGCGGGTCGCGCCAGCACGGTGGTGGTCTGCACCTGGTCCAGCATCTGCAGGAAGATGGCGACGTCGTTCGTGAGCACGCCCACCTTCAGCGTGGGGTCCGCCTCGGTCTGCGGGAACATCGACGCGTTGGTGGTGTTCGACGGGACCGGCGTGGGGTAGTTTCCGCCGGAGCCGCCGAGCGTGTTGTTCTTCATGCCGTCGAAGGTGCGCATGGCACCGCCGGTCACGCTGGCGAAGTCGATGTTGCCCACCACCGAGATGTCGGTGCCGAAGGCGTCCTCCTCGCCCACGTCGGTCACCAGGATCGTGGCCTCCACGCGCACCTGCTGCGGCTGCACGTCGGCCTCCTTCAGAACCTTGGCCGCCTTTTCCAGCACATCCGGGAAGTCGTTCACCAGCACGCGCGTGGCGTAGGCGTAGGTGTCGCTGCCACCGTCGGCGATGGTGGGTTCATAGCCTTCCTTCACCTTGCCCAGCGACACGGCGGTGCCGCCCTCGCTCAGCAGGGGCTTGGCCAGCGTCAGCGCGTCGTCAGGCGAGAGGAACTGCAGCGTGAACACGCGTGCCTCGCGCTTCATCTTGGCCTTGTCCATCGCCTCCTTCTCGGCGCGCGTGTACACCATCACGAAGGGGCCCTGGCGCTCCCACACGAAGCCGTTCACGGTGAGCAGCGCATCCAGTGCCTGGTCGATCGGCACGTCGTACAGGCTCACGCTGACCTGCGCCTTCACCTTCTCGCTGGCCACGATGTTCATGTGGCTCTTGATGCTGAGCAGCTCGAGCAGCTTGGTGATGTCGATGCCCTGGGCGGCCAGTGTCACGGTGCCGTGGTCGGTCACGCTCACGGCGGCGTCGTTGGCGGCGGATGGGCTGGCGCTCTGCGCGAGTGGTTCCGATGGCGCGGGTTCGGGAGCGGGCTCGGATTGCGAAGGTGCAGTGGTGGGGGCCGGCGTGGCCGGAGCCGAAGCGCCCTGCGCCGCCTTGTTGGAGGGCTCCGTGGACTTGGGTGATTGCGACCACGCGGCGGCCGCAGCCATCGCCAGTCCAATCACCGCAACGCACAGCCTTTGTGTGGTCTCGCTTCGCAAGCGCTTCTGTTTTCGACCGAATGAAGGCGCGACCTGTGTGGTAAGCATCAATTGGGCCAGTTGATGGTTATCGAACCTGTATCGGGTGCGAATGTTATAAGACATGATCGATTAGAGTCCGGTAAAAAGGCTGTGACTGAGGCTGGACCCTCTCGAACACCTCCGAAGGGTTCAAACTCGATCTTTGTCTGAGAGGAGGAAGACGACACAAGTCGGACGCCGGCCGCCGCCTGGCTCATGCCCTGACCAAGCGTGCGGCGCATGGTGGAGCCATCAGCGGCGGTCATGGCCACGGTGGGGGTGGAGTTGCGGGCGATGAACCAACCGCTGCCGTCCTCGGCCAGGCGGATCGCTGCCGGATCATCGGGATTGTTCAGCGTGGCGCTGCGTGCCCACTCCACATCCTGCGTGAACATGCGCACGGCGCCCTCGATGCGTTCCTCGTCGCGCGGGCGCAGCAGATCCATGCTCAGCGCCGCCAGCGTGGCGACGATCAGCACCACCACCAGCATCTCGATCAGCGTGTAGCCGCGGCGCGCGTTCATGGTCCGGTCCCCTTGTCCGCGCCCCAGCGCAGCGGGCGGATGGG
>CAIPQY010000507.1 GCA_903867275.1 uncultured bacterium
AAACGGTGCCCTGATGGTTCGCATCGCTCGGATGCGCCACGCGGCGAAGCGACAGCATCGGCTCGGGCTCGCTCATCGAAGGCGAGTGTAGCGGTGGGGTGTTCAGGCCTTGGCTGCGGCGCGCTTGCGTCGCGGCGCGGGTGCACTGGTCGGCACCAGCATGCGCTTCAGGTACGCGCCGGTGTGGCTGGTGGCATGCTTCGCCACCTGTTCGGGGGTGCCGCTGGCCACCAATGTGCCGCCGCGATCACCACCCTCGGGGCCCAGATCCACCAGCCAGTCCGCGCACTTCACCACGTCCAGGTTGTGCTCGATCACGATCAGCGTGTGGCCCGCCTCGGCAAGCCGCTGCAGCACCTCCAGCAGCTTGCGCACATCGTCGAAGTGCAGGCCGGTGGTGGGTTCATCCAGCACGTACAGCGCGGTGCCGCTGGAGCGGCTGCCCAGTTCGGTGGCCAGCTTCACGCGCTGCGCCTCGCCGCCCGACAGCGTGGTGCTGGCCTGCCCAAGCTGCATGTAGCCAAGGCCCACGTCGCGCACGCACGCCAGCATGTCGCGGATGCGCGGATGCGCGTCGAAGAAGGCCACGCCATCTTCAACGGTCATGTCCAGGCACTCGGCGATGTTCTTGCCCTTGAAGCGCACATCCAGCGTCTCCTTGGCGTAGCGCGTGCCCTTGCACGCCTCGCACGCCACGAACACGTCGGGCAGGAAGTGCATCTCGATCTTCTTCACGCCCTGTCCCTGGCACGCCTCGCAGCGTCCGCCCTTCACGTTGAAGCTGAAGCGCCCCGGCTCGTAGCCGCGCGCCTTGCTTTCGGGCACGGCCGCGTACAGCTTGCGGATGTCGTCGAACACGCCGGTGTAGGTGGCCGGGTTCGAGCGGGGCGTGCGGCCGATGGGGCTCTGATCCACCTCCACCACGCGGTCGATGCCCTTCAGGCCATTCACGCGGTCGTGCGGCGCCGGCAGCGCCTTCGCACCGCTCACCGCGCGCTGCGCAGCCTTCAGCAGGATCTCGTTCACCAGCGTGCTCTTGCCGCTGCCGCTCACGCCGGTCACGCACACGATGCCACCCATCGGAAAGGCCACATCGATGCCCTTCAGGTTGTTGGCGCGCGCGCCCTTCACCACGATGGCGCGCTCCTCGCTCATGGGTCGGCGCTTGGCGGGAATGTCGATGCGGCGTTCGCCGCGCAGGTACATGCCGGTCAGGCTGGTGGGGAACGCCGCCACTTCCGCGGGCGAACCCTGCGTGACGATGGTGCCACCGTGGCGGCCGGGCCCCGGGCCCACATCCACCACATGGTCGGCGGCGCGGATGGTGTCCTCGTCATGCTCCACCACGATCACGGTGTTGCCGATGTCGGTCAGGTGGCGAAGCGTGGCCACCAGTCGGTCGTTGTCGCGCTGATGCAGGCCGATGGTCGGTTCGTCCAGCACGTAGCACACGCCCACCAGTCCGCTGCCCACCTGCGTGGCAAGGCGGATGCGCTGCGCTTCGCCGCCCGACAGCGTGCCGCTGGCGCGATCCAGTGTCAGGTACTCCAGTCCCACGCTCGACAGGAAGCCAAGCCGCGAGCCGATCTCCTTCAGGATGGGTTCGGCGATCTTCGACTGCGACTTGCTCAGCTGCAGGCCGGCGAACCACGCCGCCGCGCGCTCCACGTTCATGGCGGTGGTGTCGGCGATGCTGCACGCGCGATCGCGACCGCGCACCTTCACGGCCAGGCTCTGCGGGCGCAGGCGATGACCGTTGCAGGTGGGGCAGGGGGCCGTGCTCATGTAGGCC
>CAIPQY010000508.1 GCA_903867275.1 uncultured bacterium
CAGCTGCGCGAACTTGAGTCGCCGCCGGAACACGCGCAGCGCCTCCAGCATCACGGCGGGATCCACTTCGACGCGCTTGGGCGCTTCCAGCTGCTGGGCCACGGGCGTTTCGCCGCGCAGCACCGCGATGGTGTTGCGAAGACCACCCACATCCCGCGAGGCGACCAGGCGCATGATGGCGGTTGGATCCACCTTGGCCTTCAGCAGCAGCTTGTGCATGGCGCCCCAGTGCGGACCGGCGGCGGCGGCATCGCTCGACTCGATCACGGCCAGCTTGTCGGCGAGTTCCTTCAGCAGCTGGTCTGGAAGCGTGGCCATGCGAGTTGCGCGGGATTCACTTGGCGGCAGGCGCTTCGGAGAAGTGCTGTCCAACCACGTCGCGCAGCAGCTGCGGCGGATGATCGAGGTCGGCCAGCACCACGCCCAGCGTGGCGCAGGCGTCCTGACCCGACTCCGACCAGGCGTACTTCAGGAAGTCGAGCTGCAGCGGCGACACCTCCGCCTCGCTGGGGGCCAGCAGCACCAGATTCAGCGAACGCGTGAGCGGGTAGCTGTGATCGCGGATCGTTCGAAACCCCGGTGCCACGGCGGGCTTTCCAAGGCCTTCACTGACCGGCACCATGCGTGCGCGCGGCTGGCGATTGGCGTAACCCGAGATGCCCATGGCCGCCGGATACGCGCAGCAGGCGTTCACCACCGACGAGGGACCGGGCTCCTCGTTGCGCGTGATGGTCTGCAGCTGCTCGTCGGGCATGGCCCACTGCATGAAATCCTGCATTGTTCCGTGGGTCGTCGACACCATGTACAGCGGCATGAACGCGTCACCCAGTGGCGACTTGGGATCCAGATCGCTCCAGCGAAGGATGGGATCCTTTGTGAGCGAGTGCGTGATGGCGAAGATGCCATTCAGTTGATCTCGCGTGAGCGACGGCAGTGGATTGTCCGCATTCACGAAGATGCACACGGCATCCAGCGCGATCGCCACCTGAAACACCTTGCGGCCAGTGGCGGTCTCGAGTTCCTTCACCTCGTCCGGCGTGAGATCGCGCGAAACGGCCGCCATGTCGCATTCGCCCGCGCGCAGCGCTGCCAGGCCCTTGCTGCTGCCGCCCTGCTTCACCACCACCTTCACGTCGGGGTAGATCGACTCGTACCCCACGGCCAGGCCACTGAGCAACTGCGCCATGGAGCCGGACCCGGTGATGCGCAGCGTGCCCGTGAATGGCGGGTTCTTGCTCAGGTACACCGGAAAGCGCTTCACGGCATCGGACACCTCGGTGTCGTAGCCGTTTGGCAGCGCCACGGAGTTCAGACCTGCACCAGGCGCCACGGGCGCATTGGGGTTGGCCGCTGCATTGTCGATGGCGCGCCGCACATCCTGCTGCATGCGCGCATCGGCGCGTTCCTTGGCGTTGGGCTTGGGCGGACCAGACTGCTGGGCCATGCCGAGCGAGAGAAGCAGCAATGTTGCAAGGAGTGCGCGCATGGTTCAGGCCTTCTGCTTGCGGCGCCACAGATGGAACAGGAACAGGGCGGCGAGCACGCCGCCAATCAGCATGGCCAGGCGACCGATCAGGCCGCCAACCACCGCGTCGGTGGCGCCCTGCACCTCGCGAATGCGCATCTGGATCAGGTTCTCGATGGGCTGCAGGCGCTCGGCAAGCTGCTTCTTGTCGGTCACGTCCTGCACCGTGCCAAGCAGTTCGTTCGCCGACACCAGATTCTTGTGCAACTGCTCCAGCAGCGTGCCGTACTCCTTCAGATCGACGGGCTTGGACGGCGCACCGCCGCTGGCCTTGGCGGCCTCGGCCTGCATGGCCTGCACGATGCGCAGCGACTCGTTCACGCGACCCACGGCGGTGCCCGATTCCTGCGCAACGCCCTGCACGGTGGTCATGAGCGGACCCAC
>CAIPQY010000509.1 GCA_903867275.1 uncultured bacterium
CGGGCGCGGGTTCCGCAGAAGGTGCGGGTTCCGGCATCGGCTCAGGCGCGGGCTCCGCAGAAGGTGCGGGTTCCGGCGTTGGCTCAGGTGCAGGCTCCGCAGCGGGCGCGGGTTCCGGCATCGGCTCGGGCGCAGGTTCCGCAGCGGGTGCGGGTTCCGCAGCAGGCTGAGCGGACGGCGCATCCACCACAGGCGCGGTCTGCGCACGCGCGGCTGGTTCACGCACGGCGGTGCTTCGCGTGACGGCGGTGCCCGTGGCAACGCTTGCCGGCAACGGAATCTCGCCAGGCACACCAGGCTCGCTGCCCGCAGGCTTCACCGGCGCACCACGCACCTGCTCCGCCAGCACATTGGGCACATCGGGCGACGGCGGGAACTTCGGCTTCGGCGTCTGCTTGGCGTTCTGCAGCGGCATGCCCGAGAGTCGACGCTCGACCTCGTTCAGGAACTGCTGCCCCTGCTCCCAGAAGTGCGCGGGCACGCATGGCGTGCTGGTGGTGAAGGTGAGCAGCGGCGGCTCGGTCGACTGCACCACGGCGGTGAACTTCCAGCGCTCTTCCTCGCGGCGCGTCTTCTGCCCCACCACCACGAGATCGCGGCGAATGTCGCGTCGGATCTCCACGGTGCCGCTGGCGTCGTCGCGCCACACGTCGTTGTCCACCACGAACCAGTCGGGGTAGCGCGGATCCTGCGAGGTCTCCACCATCGCCTTCCACACCTGATCGCGCGAGTAGCCGGGGAACTCGCGCTCGGCGGTGCCACAGCCACCAAGCAGCACAACCAGGGCGGCGAAGGCCGACCACACGAACATGCGAAGGGATTCACGCGACACTGGTATGCACCTTCTGCACATCATCGTGCTCTTCGAGCAAGTCCACAAGTTTGTCCAGTTTGCCGCGCGTGGCCTCATCCAGCTCCACGGCGCTCATGGGGATGTAGGAAAGCTCGGCGCTTTCCACGCGCACGCCGGCGGATTCCAGCGCTTCGCGCACCGCGCCGAACTGCGCGGGCTCGGTCAGCACCTGGAATCCCTCCTCCATGGTGGTCACGTCCTCGGCGCCGGCCTCGAGCGCCAGCTCCATGATGCGATCCTCGCTCACGGCATCGCCGGGCACCAGCAGCACGCCCTTGTGGCTGAACGAGTGCACCACGCTGCCGGGCACGCCCATCTTGCCGCCGTTCTTGTCCAGGATGGCGCGCACCTCGGGGGCGGTGCGATTCACGTTGCTGGTGAGCGCCTCCACCACCACCGCCACGCCACCGGGGCCGTAGCCCTCGTAGCGCACGGCGTCGAAGCGCTCGCCGCCGCTCTCGCCCGCGCCCTTCTTGATGGCCTTCTCGATGGTGTCGCGCGGCATGTTGCCGGCCTTCGCATCGAGCACGGCCAGACGCAGCGTGGCGTTGAACTTGGTGTCGCTGCCACCGTTGCGTGCGGCCACGATGATGGCGCGGCTGAGCTTGCTCCAGATGCGCCCGCGCTTGGCGTCGACCGCTGCCTTGCGGTGCTTGATGTTCTTCCAGGCGCTGTGGCCAGCCATGGCTAC
>CAIPQY010000510.1 GCA_903867275.1 uncultured bacterium
CAGCACCCGATCGGGATAGGGATCCACCGGTCGCGCGGCGGCGTAGGCCTTCAGCAATTCACGCGTGGTCTCGTTCACCTCGGGCTGCTCGGCGAGGCGGCGACGAAGTTTCATCTCCAGCAGGTCGGGATGCTCCGGGTGCTCGGAGAGCCACCCATCGAGCAGCGCATCCGTCACCTTCACCTGCGGCAGCTTGGGCGCGGGCCATCGCTTGGCATCGAATGGCGGCTCGCCAGCACGCGCGGGAACACCAGCGCGGCCGGCGATGGTGCGTGCCACACCCTCCACGCGATCCAGGCGCGCCTCGCCAGCCTTCTCGCGCAGATCCGCATCGGCCTCGCGAGCCTGATCCGTCAGGGCGTCCAGCGACGGCTCGGGATCCATGCCCCACGACTTCACCTGACCCTTGGCCCACTCCAGAAAGCGCTCGAAGAACGCGTCGGCGCCGATGTGCAGCACAGCCTGCATGGCCGCATCCTCGTCGTCGCCAAGGCGATAGCGCTCGAGCAGCGGCGCGATCACCTGCTTGCCCCAGGTCTCCTCGATGAACTGCACCATCCATCGGCCCTGCGCGTAGCCCAGCGGCCGGTCCTGCGGCGTCTCGGGTCGCACGAAGGCCCACTTGATCCGGTCGAGTGTGAACAGCTTGCCGGTGGCCAGCGAGCGCGCGAGCAGTTCGCAGGTCTGCAGCGAGCGCGGCTTGGTCTCCATGCTCACGGCCAGCGCCTCGGTGAGCCAGTGTGGAATGCGGTTGCCGGTCTGGCTCAGCGTGACGGTGTGCGTGTACTCGTGACGCAGCACCTCGAGCCAGTCGAAGGTGCCCAGATGCTTGCGCGGATTGCCGGTGCGCGGAACCTCCATGGCGATCACGGGGCCGGTGGATGCAGCCATGGTGTGGATGCCCGGCATGCCGGTGATGCGCACGCCGAAGAACTCGTGATCGGGAAGCACCTCGATGGTGGTGCGCTGCGCGGGCTCGTGCCCGAAGCGTCCGGTCACGTCGCGGTGCATCGCCTCCAGCGCATCAGGCATGCCCTCGGCCACCACCTCGTCCACGCCGGGCTTCACGCGGATGCGGAAGTGCGGCGTGTCGATGGTGCGATAGTCGGCCATGGTGTCCAGCAGGAACTGCCCGAAGGCACTGCGCTTGTCGAAGGGATCGAGCGCGGCGGCCTCCTTCAGGGCCTTGCGGGCGTCGTCGTCGCGGCCGGCCTGCATGAGCAGCTGACCCAGTTCGCTGCGCGGCTCGCTCCAGTTCGGGCGTCGCTCGATCGCGCGGCGCAGCATGCGCTCGGCCCACGCGTACTGACGATTCAGCGAGAGCAGTCGGCCCGTGGTGGCGGCCCCAAGCGCCTGACCCGGGAACTTCGTGTCCATCGCCGCAAGGTGCGCTTCAACCGCCTGCTCGTTCCAGTGACGCGACGCGGCGGCGGCCTGCATGGCCAGCGCTTCCGGCATGTCGGGCTCACGCGCCAGCAGGCCATCCAGTGCGGCATCGGCGCGATCCACATCTTCAAGCAGCAGGAAGCGCTCGGCGTCCAGCAGATCAGCCAGCGGATGCGACGGATTGAGCAGCCGAAGCGCTTCGCTGGCACGCGCGGTCGAATCGAAATCGAAACCACCCAACGCGGCTTGCCCAAGCGCGAACCAGGTGTCGCTGTCACGCGGATCCAGTTCCAGCGCCTGCTGCAGCGCGGGCACGCCCTCGGGGCGGTTGTTGCGCTCGATCAGCAACTGGCCCTCGATGCGCGGCACCTCGGGATCCAGCCGATCACGCTGTCGCGCTTCGCCAAGCCAATCCGCCGCGCGCTGCCAGCGATCGGCGGACACCGCCTGCAATCGACCCAACAGGATGATCGCCTGCGCGCCCCTGCGAAGCGTGGCGGCGTCGGCATCCTTGGACTGGGCGGCGCGCTCCAGTGGTTCGAGTTCAGCGGCAGCCTCCGCGGGCTTGCCCAGCAGGTCGAGGCACTGTGCGCGCACCAGCGCACAGGCAGGCGAGGCGCAGCCGGCCAGCAGCGAAACGGCCTCGGCCGCGCGACCGCGACGACGCAGCGCCTCGGCGCGCAGCTCGACCGGCACCGAGGGGTCTTCGAGTGATGCGTCGTGCAACCGCCATGTGCGAAGCGCGGCATCCGCCTTGCGCGCCGGCGTGTCGAGATCGGCATCCATCCACTGGCCGTGGCGGATGCGAAGATCGCGTCGCTCGTCCTCGCGCAGCGACGGCGCATCAAGTGCCGACTGCACCGCCCGCGACACCTTGGCGCTGCCGGGCACGAACTGCGCGTTCGCGACAGTCGTCATGACGCACGCGATCGCCAACGCACGCAGCGCGCCGCGAGTCATGCCGGCGACTTCCGCCACGGGCGCACATCGCGCTGCCAGTCTTCGGGCACCTTGGTCTGCAGCAGCTTCGTGGTGACCTCGTCCAGGCCAGCGTTCACCGCCACATCGCGCAGCAGCACGGTCTTGGTGTCGCCGCCCTTCAGCTTGGCCACCAC
>CAIPQY010000511.1 GCA_903867275.1 uncultured bacterium
ATGCCGCCCGAGGTGCCCGCGCTGCCAAGCTTCCGACTGCAGCGCGCGGTCAGCACCAGCATCGTGAAGCACAACTGCGACTACTTCACCGGCACGGTGTACACCACCAACCGCCGCGTGTGGGAGCACGACGAGCGCTTCAAGGAATACCTGCGACAGATCCGCGCCATCGGCATCGACATGGAGACGGCCACCATCTTCCTGGTGGGCTTCGCCAACAGCATTCCCAAGGGCGCGCTGCTGCTGGTGAGCGACAATCCCATGACGCCCGAGGGCGTGAAGACCGCGCACAGCGACCGCGACGTGACCGAGCGATTCGTGTCCACGCACCTGAACATCGGCATCGACGCGCTGCGCGAACTGCGCGACAGCGGCGAAAGCGTGAAGCACCTGCGGTTCGAGTGATTCAGGCTGCGGGCGTGCGCCGCTTTCGCGAGGCCTTGCGAGCGGCGGCGCGGGGCGATTCGCGCGGCAAGCCGGCCGCCTTGCGAAGCGCGGCATTCATGCGCGTCTGCCAACCGGGGCCCGAGGCGCGGAAGCGTGCCAGCACGTCCGGATCCACGCGCAGCAGCACCGGAATCTTGCGAAGGGTTCCGCTGGCGATCACCGCGTCCATGAACGGCATCGCGCGACGGAAGTCCGCGGGGGTCCACTCTGGATTGTCCGCATCCGCGCGTGTGCCACGCCGGATGGCGGCATCCTCACGCCGGGTCGGCAGCTTCATCCGAACCAGGGCCGTCTTGCTGCTCTTTCGCTTCATGCGCCTTGATCTCCCGGCTGTTCGCCTTTCGAAGGCTGATGATCCGGATGGCATCGCCACGGATCGTGAACACCACGCAATGCAGTCGACCGCAGATGAAACCCATGCCCCGCCAGCGCGGTTCGCCGTAGTCCATCCGCCGATCCTCGATCACCAGAAGCGCGTGCCAATCAAGCGCAAGCGCATCCACGAACGAGCAACCGTGCTTCCGTCGATTGCCGACATCCTTGACCGGATCGAATTCGATCCGACGGATGACAGTATATACATTTGGGTCGCGCATCCACCCTCCGTTGGAGGATGGGGTCTACCGCGAACGCTCGGCACTTCCCGAGGATCAGGCCTTTTTTCCGCGTGACATCACTCGGCCCGCGCGTAGTCGGTGTACCCCCGCTCCGCGCCGCCGTAGTAGGTGGCCTCGTCGCCCGTGGCCAGCGGCAGGTTGCGCAGGAAGCGCATGGGCAGGTCGGGGTTGGCGATGAACGCGCGACCGAACACCGCCGCATCGCACAGGCCGGTGGCGACCAGCTGCGACGCGTGCTCGTGGGTGAGTCCGCCCGACACCATCACCGCACCTCGATAGATCGCGCGGTAGTCGCGCAGGAAGGCATCGTCGAAGCCCGGCTTGCCGTAGGCCCACTGGTAGTTCACCAGATCGATGTACGCGACACCCGCCTGCCCCAGTTGCCGCGCCGCCTCCAGATGCTGCTCGCGCCACTGCGTGTCCACGGTGTCGCCGTCGTTGCCGCTGCCGGGTGACAGCCGCACGCCCACGCGATCGGCGCCCCACACCTGCGCGCACGCGTGCACGCACTCCATCAGGAACCGCACGCGACGCACCGGGTCGCCACCCCACGCGTCCTGGCGCTGGTTCACGACCGAGCTCATGAACTGGTCGGGCAGGTAGCCGTTGGCGCCGTGCACCTGCACGCCGTCGAAGCCCGCATCCTTGGCGATCTGCGCCGCCTTGCCGAACTGCGCGATCACGCCTGGAATCTCCGCTTCGGAAAGCGCCCGCGGCTGGTCGCACTGCACCCGCGCCGGCTTGCCATCCGCATCGAGCGCGAAGCAGGTGCCGGCACTGCGCAGGTCGCTTGCGCTCACCGGCGCGGCGTTTCCCGGCTGCAGGCTGCGATGCGAGATGCGACCCACATGCCACAACTGCGCATGGATGCGGCCACCCGCGGCATGCACCGCGTCGGTCACGAGTCGCCACCCCTTGCCCTGCTCGGGCGTGTGCATGCCCGGCGTCCACAGGTAGCCCTGGCCCTCGGGGCACACCTGCGTGGCCTCGCTCACGATCAGGCCCGCGCTTGCACGCTGCGCGTAGTAGGTGGCGTTCAGTTCATGCGGCACGTTGCCCGGCTGCTTCGCGCGGCATCGCGTGAGCGGCGCCATCACCAGGCGGTTTGGAAGCGTGAGCGGGCCGACGCGAAGTGGTTCGAACAGGTGCATGGGCGGTTCTCCGTGGGGTGCGGATGCTATGCCACCATCGCGGTGCGCGAAAGAAAGCCGGAGGCGACCGCCCCTGCGGCCGCCTCCGGTGATGCATGCGTGAGCCAACTGAATCAGGCGTGGCGACGACGCTTCAGGAACCCCGCCAGGCCGAGCATGGCTGCCGCAGCTGGGGCCGGCACCACACCCACCGTGACCGACACGCCGTAGGTCGGGAAGATCGAAGGACCTTCCACCTGCTGCGCGGCGTAGTTGGCGCCGGCGACCCACACGGAATAGTCACCAGCCGCCAGATTGGCGAAGGTGGCCGTCACGAACCCATCCGCCACGCCGTCGCCGACGATGCCCGCGGCATTGCCGAAGTTTGCCGTGGTGCCATCCGCGGCGTGACCGACGTAGGTGAAGTGCGCCAGACGCTCGGCGTACTTGATGCCACTGGCCACATCGCCCGCGATGTTGTAGGTGTCTTCGTTTCCGATGGACCAGTCCGCCAACGCGCGCGTCGATCCCTCGGTGCTGCCCGGCCGCGAAGCCAGCGACAGAGCCGAGGTGTCATGACCAGCATTCTCGGGTGACAACTGACCCAGGCCGCGATACAGCGACAGCGCCGGCAGGAACAACCCCTGCGCGCCCGAGCCCAGGCTGTTGCGCTGCGCAGTGATCGACACCGATGCCGGCTCCGTGAGCGTGAACCGGTAGAAGCGACCACGGTGGCTGTCGCCCCAGTCGGCGTCCGTGGCGTCCGCCCAGCCGTAGCTGCTGCTCACGGTCTGGTTGACGATCGACACCGCGGTACCGCCCAGGACTCCGAAGTCACGCCCGCTATAGCCCACGTGGGCGAAGGCGCTGGAGGCGAGCAGGGTCGAGAGGGAGAGAACGGAAATGCTTGCAATGCGTGACATGTGAAACTCCTTTGAAAGGAAGGGGAATGTGAGAAAAGGGAATGCCGGTGCGGCACCTGCCGCGCCGACGCGTGAACCGAACGAATCAACCGAACGAAAGCAGCGCAAGTGCCACATCACCGAAATCGGCGGCTCCGTTGCCATCGAGATCCGCGTCGCATCCCACGCATGGACCGAAGTCCAGCAGGATCAGCGCCACATCACCCATGTCCACCGCACCGCTGCAGTCCAGATCCGCGAACACGCAGCTGGAGACCTGCCCCGCCTGGAATCGGATCGTGACCGGAGCGGAATCGGCGTAGATGCCGTTGGAATCCCACGCCACCAGCGACACGTCGTACAGACCGTCGGCGCTGAAGGCGTAGCCCTGGTCGTGGTTGTGTCCGCCAAACCCCACATTAAACGAACGGCCTTCGCGGGTCGCTCCAGCACTGCTTGCCGATGGCTGAAAGTCCCAGTTGGTATCGAAGTCGCCCCACACGAGCGTGCCGGGACCGCCGTTCAACGGCGTGATCGAGGCAACCTCGTAGCGGAAGTGACCACCGTTCAACCGACCCGTGGATGCGAAGAAGTCGCTGGTCAACAGGATGTCGAACCCGGCCTTCCATCCCTCCAGTGGACCCGACGTGAGCGCGTCGGGCACAGGAAACACGGCCAGCCTTCCGTCCGCCAACAGGCGTCCGGCGGGATCGATGGCAAAGCCACCCTCGTTGCCGTAGTAGCCCACACGAACCACGATCTTGCCGCCGACGGTGTCGACGGAGATGTGATCGTGCGCCAGCGTCACGGTGTTGCCGAACGCCGCGGTCACGCCGACCGCGACCCATTTCTTCTTGAAATCCATCTTCAGACCTTTCGTTGCAGTGCGGAACACGGTGCCTGCGCACCATGCGGTGTGACACACGATCACGGCGCTTCACGCGCCGTGGCGGGATCGAACGGATTGCGCTGTGGACTGAACGAGGCTGCGAGGTCGCTCCACACCCAGGTGGCCGCATGCCCATCGGCGAACAGGTAGTTCGCAGCGCCGTCATGGCGCTTCATCGCCAGCATCTTCTCCAACGCCGAGGCGTTGGCGATGGCATGCGTGTTCAGGTGATCGATGGTGCCGTTGCCTTCAGGCTCGTACGCGTAGATCACCGCGGCCGGTCGTGGCAGGCTGCTCAACTTGCGGTACGCGATCGTTCGGCCGCCCACGATGGGCGCCCTGGTGACCGGGTTGAAGTCGATGCCTGGCGTGAGCGGCTCGAAGTGCTCGTTGGTCGCGTACGAGGTGGCCTTGGCGGCACGGTCCGGATCGGAGGGACACAATCGCACCTCGGGCGTGGCCCCGAAGATCTGCAGCGACTGCAGCCACGCACTGTCGCTCACCAGGCTGCGCGCAGCATGGCTTGACAGCGGAAACTGCCCCTTCTGACCCTCGCAGTACAGCGACACCGCCTGCCCGATGCAGCGCAGGTTGGCCAGGCACCGCATGCTCCTGGCGCGCTCGTTCACGTGACCCAGCACGGGAACCAGCAGACCCAGCGCCAACGCGATGACAGCCAACACCACCAGCAACTCGACGATGGTGAAGCCTTGTGTGCGAGATGTCCCGACGCGAAACGACATGCCGAGTCTCCATGGAGCGACCACGCGTGCGCGTGCGCGCTCCCCTGTGGATGGATGGGCAACCGTGCAGCCTCGTTCAGTCCGAGGGTGTCAGGCGCTTCGCGGAGGTGGAGCCGGATGATCAAGTGCCGCACACACTGGCAACCGCCAGTCCAGCGCGCGCACGAACACGGCGCGAGGCAGCGGCAGCAGTGCCACCACATCGGGTGCGGTGATCGCGAGCGGCAACGCAAACACCAGCATGCTGCCGTTGCCCTTGCATCCAAGCGCGCTCAACGCGGCGCCATGCGAGCCGCGCGACTTTGGCCGTGCGGCCACCGCATCGCCTTCGCCGCACGCGGCGCGTTCTCCGCGCGCCAGCTTCGACTGCACGCCGGCCACGCAGCCGCCGCAGGTGGCGGAGCCGGGCTTCACGTTGTTCGCGGCCGCGATCCACTGTGCCTGCGTGTACTTCACGAAAGCTGGCGGCTGCACGCCCTCCCGGATCGCCCACGCAAGCCGCTCCTCGGGCGTGTGGCAACAGCAGTTGGTCCAGCAATCATGCGCACTGCCGCAGCCGCAGGCGTGGCCTTCGCAGGGATGCCGGTCCACGGTCACGCGCAGCCACCGCGCAATGGTGCCCGGCGACGGCAGTGCGCCAAGCGACGCCATGACGAACGCCATCACGGTGATGGTGGCGATCAGGCGTCGGGCATGTCCGTTCGGGGCGCGCATGCGACGCGACCAGTCTCCCTGAACCGCCACGGCCGATCAAGGCGGGGATTCACGCCGTCTGCGGCTTCTTCGGAAACAGCAGGCTCAGCGCGATGGACGCGCCGATCACGCCGCAGATCACCGACAGGCTGATGCCGATGGGCACGTGCATGCCGAAGATGGGCAGCA
>CAIPQY010000512.1 GCA_903867275.1 uncultured bacterium
GCATGGCCGGCGCGGGGGCCGAGTTCTCGCTGGTGGTCGCGGCCGGCGCGTTGGCAGGTGCCTGCGGAAGCGGCGACCACGCGCACAGGATGAGCGCGAACAGCGAGGCGAGCAGCGTGCCGGGTAGACGCATGTGGGGCGCGAGTATAGGTGGCGAGCGGGTGTGGCCGCGTTCAGGCGTTCATCGCGCCGCGCGACTGGTTCCAGCAGTTGCGCAGGGCCGCGTGGAATCGCGCCGCGTAGCCGGGTGCATCGAGCAGCGACGAGGCGGCCAGGTCGCTGCGCAGCGTGTGGCGAAGGTCGGTCAGGCGCGCGCGGTCACGCGCCAGATCGACCGCGATGCGCACGAAGCCTTCCGCATCGTTCGCGACCAGCTCGGGATGGCCCGCCGCACGCAGCAGGCTGGCGGCGAGCCGGTCGGTGTGTCGATCGCCGAGCGCGGCGACCACCGGCACACCCATCCACAGGGCCTCGCAGGTGGTGGTGACGCCGTTGCAGGGCGTGGTGTCGAGCGCCACATGCACGCGGTTGTACAGACGCATGTGCTCGTCGCGGGTCCTGGAGTAGGCGATCATCTCGAGCCGCGCTGGATCCACGCCGGCGCTCTCGAACCGCTTCGCAAGCGTTGCGCGCGCGCCGGCGTCCCCAAGTCCCTGCGCCTTGATCAGCATGCGTGCATCCGGAATGGCCGTGAGCACGCGTGCCCATCGTGCCACCGAATCATCGCCCAGCTTCACCATGCTGTTGAAGGATCCGAAGGTGAGCGGCGCGTCGGCGGCCGGCAACGCGGGTTCCGGCGCATCGGTGGGCGGCGTGTAGCACAGGTGGCAGGGATCGAGTCGCAGCAGTCGCTCGGTGCACAGATGTTCGCTGCCCGGCGGATCGGTGATGGCGTCGACCAGTCGCCAGTCGACGGTGGCCAGGCCCGTGGTGTTGAGGTACCCGATGGCGCTCACGATCACCGGCGCGGGCTTGCGCGCGAGCACTTCCAGTCGTCCACCGGCGGTGTGGCCGTTCAGTTCCAGCAGCACGTCGATGCGCTCCGACCGGATCAGGGCATCCAGTGCATCGTCGTTCAACGGCGCCACATCGTGCCACGACGCGGCAAGCGAGCGCAGTCGCTGCATCATGCGATCGTCCGCGGCGGGCACGGCGGTGGAGAAGGCCACCAGCTCCACGCCCTGCGGCGCGTGCCGCATGAACGCCTCCACGAAGTATCCGACGGAGTGGTTTCGCAGATCGCTCGAGAGGATGCCGATGCGGAGCGGTTGCGCGGCGTTCGGTGCCGCCGATCGGGCGGGTTCGCGCATCGAGGATGACGGGGGCAACGTCGCGCCGAAGGTCCGGTGCGCCGCCGCCACCGCCGCGGTGTCGGGATTCGCGTAGGTCATCAGCAGCAGCAGATTGGAACGGAGTCCCGTGTCACCGGGGTGGCGTTGCAGATGCCTCTCCAGCGTGCGGATGGCGTCGTCGGTGCGGCCGGCGCGCTCGAGCGCCACCGCGTAGTTGCCGACCAGATCGGCCCACTCTGGTTCCAGTGCCAGTCCGCGCTCGCCGGCCTCGATGGCCTTCGTCGAATCCTCGGCGGCCAGGTAGCCGTTCACCAGGCCCATCCATGCCAGCCCGAGATTCGGCGCCATGGCGAGCGTGCGCTTCCAGATGTCGATGGCTTCCTGCACATGTCGCGCAGCCAGCAGCGCGCTGGCCAGATTGTGATGGTGGATCGGCTCGCCCGGCAGCAGTTCCACGCCGCGACGCAGGTAGTGCAGCGACTGCTCGGTGTCGCCGGCGCGCTGCAGCAGCAGGCCGAGCAGTTCGGTCGTCTCCGGATCCTTCGGTTTCATGCGCTGACGCATGCGCGCGTTCGCGATGGCCTCCTGCAGGCGGCCGGTCTCGGCGTCGTGCATCGCGCGGTTCCACATGTCGCTTGGCATGCGCGTGGCAGCGTAGCGAAAGGCGGGGGCGCGTCTATGCCTTGGCGGCGTGCAGCGACGCCAGTGCCGCATGCAGGCGTTGCGCGTAGGCCGGCGCGTCGAGCAGCGTGGAGGCACGCAGGCGCTCGCGCATGCCCGTTCGCAGCGTGGCCAGCGCGGCACGGTCGTTCGCCAGCTGTGCCGCCATGCGAACGAAGTCATCGGCGTCGGATGCCACCCACTCCGGGAACCCCGCCGCGTGCAGAAGGCTGGCCGACACGCGCGCGCTGTGGCGATCGCCCAGTGCGGTGATCACGGGCACGCCCATCCACAGCGCCTCGCAGGTGGTGGTGGTGCCGTTGTA
>CAIPQY010000513.1 GCA_903867275.1 uncultured bacterium
CGCGGCTTCTCGAGCAGCGCCCCCTCCACCTGACCCGCATCGAAGCGCTTCACGCAGAACCACGCCTGCTCCACGCGATCAGGATCGTTGCCGCCCTCGAGCGGCGCCTGCACCGTGAATCCATGCTCGCGCACGTCCACCGCCGCCTCGCCTTCGGCCTTCTTCAGGCTGGCGAACGCGGTGGCGAAGGTTTCCCAGCGACGCTGCGCGCGGCGCAGGCTTGCCTTGGTCGCATGTTCCGTGGCGTAAAGCGCAGCCTGACCGCTTTCGATGGCCATCACCGCGTCCTTGGGCCAGGTCCACACCTTGCGGAACGCGCCCACCGGTTCTGGATGGCAGATCACCGCGCGCACGCCAAGCAGCGGACTCTGTCCGCCCGTGCTGGCCGCCGCAGCGCGGAACGCCTTCGAACCGGGCACGCCCTCCTCGATGGTGGCCGCCACTTCCTGCCACGGTTGCAGCGTCACGTTCAGGCCGGGGCCAACCTCGAACACCTCGCCCGCCGGCGGCATCTCGCCTTCAAGCAGCAGGCCCGCCATCGCGTCGAGCAGGATCAATCCAGCGCGCACATGCGTGGCCGGCAGCTCGAGCAGCTCGATCTCGGGGCGACCGCATCGCCACAGGCCCGCGGTGAACAGCATGGTGGGGTGCTCGCCGCCATCGGTGGGTGATGCGAGTCCCGCGCCGCTCACTCGCCACAGCCAGCGTTCGTGCGGCAGCGCCTCGGGCGCAAGGAAGCCGCTCTCGAGCACACTGCGCGGAAGGAAGTGACCGGTGATCGCATCCAGCAGACCGGGCGCATCACCGATGGCGCCGGCCATCAGCGCCACCAGCCGGAAGTACGCCTCGTGCGGATTCTCGAAGGGCAGCATCGCCTGTACGCGCACCACCCAGCGGCAGCGCTTCACGGCGTCGTCCACTTCCTCGCCTTCCAGTGACTGCGCGGGCTCGGCCCACACCAGCGCGGGCACCGGCAGGTCCTCCATGTTGAAGGTGAACGCCCACAGCGTGCCGTCCTCGGGCTCCTCGGGGCTGTCGCCTTCCAGTTCGTGGCCAAGCCAGGCGGCGAAGGCGGTGCCGATCTCGTCGCGGGTGGGCGCCTCGGTGTGCGGCCAGAACACCACCCATCCCGATGGGTTGGGCTCGGGCAGTTCCCACGGATCGTCCGAGGAATCGTCGCTCTCTGGCTCGGGTTCGCTGGTGGGCTCGCTCATGCAGGACGCGATGGCCTGCACCGCGGGGCACATCTTATGGGCTGCTGCAGCCTGTGGTGTTTGCGGGATCTGGGGCAAATTGCGCACCCGATGTTGCCTTGCCCTGCATCGGGGTTACTGTGCGGGTGATGATGCTCGCATCGGTGATCTCCAGCCTGTTGCAGCGCGCCGCCGCAGTTCCCGCGATGGTGCGCCTGATGTTGGGCTGGAGCCTGCATGGCACGCATCGGCAGCGCACCGTCCCGGTGCGTGTGCACGCAAGCTCCCGTCGCGTTCGTTAGGTCACCCTTTCACGACGAACCTCGACGGATCAGGCCCCGCCAGCGAGCGGGGCCTTTGCGTTTTTCGGCAGTGACGAAACCATGAAAAAGAAACAGGCGCGTCCCGTGAGGGGGCGCGCCTGTTGCGTTGCGTTGGTTCGGGATCAGTCCTTGTCTTGGCCGGGCTTGGCGCCTTCCTTGCCTTCGCCCTTCTCGCCTTCGTCCTCGTCGTCATCATCGTCGTCTTCGTCCTCGTCCTTGCCGCCCTTGCCGGCCTTGGCCTCGGCCTTCTTCGCCGCCGCTTCCATGTCGGCCACGAAGGTCTGCACTTCCTTCAGGTTGGCCTGCAGGGTGAGGCGCGTGGTGTTGCCCTGCACGCCCTGCCAGGCGCGCACCGTGACGGGCATGCCGTTGGCCAGATCCTTGAAGGCTTCAAGACCCTCGATGCCGGGCTGCGCCATGATGTTTGCCATGAGCGCGCGCAGCTCCAGCGTGGCGAACCAGTCCGCGGTGCCCCATGCGTTGGCGCCGAGCGTGTTGCGGATGTCGGTGGCACCCGGCTTGGCGGCCATGTCCATGGGCTTGCCGCCCTGCGACTGGGTCATCAGCACATCGTTGCCCTTGAAGGTCATCACGATGGTCTGGGGCAGCGTGGCCTGCGCCAGCGCCTGCTCCTGTGCGGCGGCCACTTCCTCGGGCACCGGGCCCGTGTTGAAGACATCCATGACGTCCTTCACGCGCTGCGCGTTGGCGGTGGTGGTGAGCGTCATGGTGTCGCCGGCGTTCTCCAGCTTCACGGTGCCCCAGCCGGTCTTGGCAAGCAGGCCCATTGTGTCGGCGATGGTGGTGCGGAATGCGGCGGCGTCCTTCACGCGCAGCGAGATGAGCGCG
Source organism: uncultured bacterium (assembly GCA_903867275.1). Taxonomy (GTDB): domain Bacteria; phylum Planctomycetota; class Phycisphaerae; order Phycisphaerales; family SM1A02; genus SYAC01. The sequence goes on from CAIPQY010000513.1 coordinate 2,366, forward strand.
GTGGTCTTGGCGTCGTTCATCGAAACGCCCATCACCGCACCGCCCTCGATCATGCCCAGCATGGACTGCGCCTTCACCATGCACTCGTCCCAGGCCTTCTTCTCGTCGGGGGTGCTGCCCATGGTCACCAGCGCGTCGTCGATGGTCAGCTTGTCGCTGTACATCGTCATCATGGCGTTGGTGGAGATGCCGGCGTAGATCGGCATGCCGGCGGGCAGCTTGGCGGCCAGCGACTTCACGGTGGCCTCGTCCAGACCGGCCGGGAAGGCCGCGTCACGCGACCAGTCGGACCACAGCATCACGTCGTCGCCCTGCACGTTCAACGCGAAGGTGGCGCGCTTCAGCTGCATGAGTGCCGTGATGGTGCTGTCGATCTGCTTGCCGACGGCCTCGCCGAGCACGCGCTTCATGGCCATGCGGCGCTTGTCGGCGTCGGACAGCTTGCTTTCGTCGGCACCACCGGCGTCGCCGGACAGTGCCATCGCCGCGAAACCTCCCAGCATCTTCAGCTGGTCGCCCTGCTCCGCCATGCCGCGACCGATGTCCACGCGGCCGCAGACGGCGCTGAGGGGAAGGCGCTCGAGCAGCGCCGACGACGGGGCGTCGGCCTTCATCTCGAAGGGCTCCATGTCGCTGCTGATCACCACCACGTCGCCGGGTAGCACCGTGACGGTGCCCTGACGGCCGCGCGCGCGGATCGGCATCACGGGGCGCGACTTCATCTTGGGATCGTTGCTGGCGGCGGCGTCGGCGCGCGCCTTGTCCATGGCGGCCTGCGCTCCGGGAATCTTGAATGCCTGATGGAACACCACCTCGCCCACGCCCATCGGCGGTTCATCGCCCTGTGCCTCGGGCATGTCGATCCACCACAGCACGGGCTGGTCGAGCGGAATGTCGAGATCGGTGCGCACGCTCTGCTTCAGCATCTGCTTCACCGAGTTGCCGGTCAGCGCGGCGGCGCCATTGGGGCCGGCGGCATCGGCCAGACGCTTGATCACGTCGTCGCCCTTGGAGATGTCGGGCACGTACAGCACCGCGATGGTGCTGGAGCCGGTCAGGTGCGCAAGTTCCGCCGGCACCTGCAGCGTGGGGCCGCTTTCGCCCGCCGGTGCGGCGGCGATCGGCGTGGCGGGCTTGGAAACGGGCTTGGCGGCAGGTGCGCCCTGCAGCGCGAGCACGAACGAGATGGCGATGGATGCGAGCATGGTTGGTCTCCGGAGTGGGGCCGCAAGGATAGTCCGATACGAGGGACGGGGGTGTTTATGGGCGGGCGGCGCAGTGGCGCCGATAAATACCCCCGTCCCTCGTATCGGACGCGAGGCTTCAGGGAACGATGTTCACCAGGCGCTTGGGCACCACGATGATCTTGCGCGGCGCCTTGCCACCGAGCAGTTCCATGATCTTCGGTTCGGCCAGCGCAAGGCGCTCCACATCGGCGCTGCTCGCGTCGGCGGGCACCGTGAGATGCGCCTTCACCTTGCCCGCCACCTGCACGGCGAGTTCAACCGTGGTGTCCTGCAGCATGGCCGGATCGAAGGTGGGCCACGACGCCTGCGTGATGCTGGTGGTGTGGCCAAGCTTCTGCCAGATCTCTTCCGCCATGTGCGGCGCGAAGGGCGCCAGCAGCCGCGTGAAGCGATCGAGCTGATCGCGCGTCATGCCGCCCTGCGTGGGATCGGTCATCTCGGTGGGCCGCGTGGCGGCGTTCACCACCTCGATCAGCGCCGCGATGCCGGTGTTGAAGGCCAGACGCTCGATGTCGTCGGCCACCTTCTTCGTGGTGCGGTGCAGCAGGCGCTCCACGTCGGCGTTCGCCGCCGCGGCAAGCAGCAGTTCGCCAGTGCGCTCATCGATCGCCACGCGCCAGGCGCGCTGCAGGAAGCGGAACACGCCCGCGATGTCGCGCGTGTTCCACGGCTTGCTGGCCTCGAGCGGACCCATGTACATCTCGTACAGTCGGAAGGTGTCGGCGCCGTACTCCGCGATCACGTCGTCGGGATTGATGACGTTCTTCAGGCTCTTGGACATCTTGGCCACCACCTGCGTCACCTCGCCGCCGCCCTTCTCGAAGAACGCGCCACCGCGCTCCTCCACCTGATCCACCGCCACCAGCGTGCGATCGGTGCGCTGATACGCATGACTGGTGATCAATCCCTGATGGAACAGCTTGGCGAAGGGCTCGGGCGTGCTGACATGCCCCAG
>CAIPQY010000514.1 GCA_903867275.1 uncultured bacterium
CATCCGCGCCGTCAGCGAGCAGGCCATGCGCGTGCTCAAGATCTTCGGCACCGACAAGGGCGTGAACCAGGTCGTGGCCACGCTGGGCTGCGAGCAGGAGTACTTCCTGATCGACCGCGAGCTGTACAAGGCGCGCCTCGACCTCATGATCACCGGCCGCACGCTCGTTGGCGCCATGCCGCCCAAGGGCCACCAGCTGGATGACCACTACTTCGGCGCCATTCCCGATCGCGTGATCAGCTTCATGGCCGCCGTCGAGCATCGCCTGTTCGAGCTCGGCGTGCCCGTGAAGACCCGCCACAACGAGGTGGCGCCCGGTCAGTACGAGATCGCCCCCACCTTCGAGCTTTCGAACATCGCCTGCGACCACCAGATGGTGTGCATGCACGTGCTCAAGATGACCGCACGCGAGTACGGCTTCGAGTGCCTGCTGCACGAGAAGCCCTTCGCCGGCGTGAACGGCAGCGGCAAGCACAACAACTGGAGCCTGGCCACCAACACCGGCATCAACCTGCTTGATCCCCGCGAGGAGACGCACCACAACCTGCAGTTCCTCACCTTCCTGTGCGGCGTGATCCGCGCGGTGGACACGCACGCCGACCTGCTGCGCGCCAGCATCGCCAGCGCGGCCAACGATCACCGCCTGGGCGCCAACGAGGCTCCGCCGGCGATCATGAGCATCTACCTCGGCAGCATGCTCACCGACATCCTGAACCAGCTCGAGGGTGCAGGACCCAAGAAGACGATCAAGGGCGGCGAGCTCGACCTGGGCGCCACCACCCTGCCGCTGCTGCCGCGCGCGGCCAGCGATCGCAACCGCACCAGCCCCTTCGCCTTCACCGGCAACAAGTTCGAGTTCCGCGCCGTGGGCAGCACCGCCAGCGTGGCGTGGCCCAACACCGTGCTGAACACCATCATCGCGGAGAGCCTGGACTTCGTGGCCACCGAGATCGAGAAGAAGGCCGGCAAGAACGCCAGCACCGCCAAGCTCGATGCGGCCGTGCGCGCCGTGCTGAAGGAGATCGTGAAGAAGCACCGCCGCGTCTGCTTCGACGGCGACGGCTACAGCGAGGCGTGGCACAAGGAAGCCGAGAAGCGCGGCCTGCCCAACATGCGCAGCACCGCCGAAGCGCTGCCCGCCTTCGGCAGCAAGAAGGCGCGCGACCTGTTCAACAAGTACAGCGTGCTCAGCCCCAAGGAGCTGCATGCTCGCGCCGAGGTGCTGATGGAGCTGTACGTCACGGTGGTGGGCATCGAGGCCCGCACGCTGGCCACCATGGTGCGCACGCAGATCCTGCCCGCCGCCACGCGCGCCCAGTGCGAACTGGCCGACGCGGTCGGCAGCAGCCGCGCCGCCGGCGTGGAGTGCCCCGACGAGGAGCTGGCGCTGCGCCACTGGGTGCAGAGCGTGGCCTCGCTGCGCGGCGCGCTGGCCGAGCTGGACAAGGCCGAGTCGAAGGAGTTCGACGACACGGCCAAGCACATGCGCCAGTGCCGCGACGAGGTGGTGTCCGCCATGACCAAGGTGCGCACCATCTGCGACAGCATCGAGAAGTGGACGCCGGCCGACATCTGGCCGCTGCCCACCTACGCCGAGATGCTGCTCGACCGGTGAGCCAGGCCACGTGATGTGGCAAACCCAAGGGGACGGGCCGCACGGCTCGTCCCCTTTCATTTGCCGCCCGAGAACCCCCGCGGGAGGGACGGGGGTCGAAATGGGCAAAATCTGGCGCAATTCGCAAGTATTGCATTTGCGCCGCAACGGATCCGGGCTACTTTTCGGCTGCCGAGGGACCGGCGTTTTCACTTCGAAAGCGCGGCCTCCGGTGGAGGGAACGCACATGGACATCGAGCACAAGTTGCTGCGAGCGTTTGAAGCGGTTCACACTCACAACACCAGTGGCGGCGCCGGCGCGAGTTGGGTGCGGGCCAACGCGTTCGCGCGCACGCAGCGCACGGCGTGTGCGGGCGGGCATGCCAAGCGCACTGCACGGATCACGTGCAGCGGCATGATGCATGCGGTGCTGTTGACAGCCGCGGTAACGTCAGGATTGACTGGACGGGCGTGGGCGCAGGGCTCGACGCAACATGTTGTCGGATGGGGTTCGAACAATTCTGGCCAGATCAACTCCCCAAGCACCGCCACCAACATCACCCAGGTCGCCTGCGGCTACGGCTACACCTACGCCCTCAAGAACGATGGCACGCTCATCGGGTGGGGCTACAGCGACCTCGGCCAGATCAACACCCCAAGCAACGCCACCAACGTCACCCAGGTCGCCTGCGGCAGGTACTACACGTACGCCCTCAAGAACGACGGCACGCTGGTCGGATGGGGCTACAACGACTACGGCCGACTCGACACCCCAAGCACCGCCACCAACGTCACCCAGGTCGCCTGCGGCGAATCCCACACCTACGCCCTCAAGAACGACGGCACGCTCGTCGGATGGGGCCGCAACGATGAGGGACAGATCGACACCCCAACCACCGCCACCAACGTCACCCAGGTCGCCTGTGGCAGGTTCCACACCTACGCCCTCAAGAACGACGGCACGCTGGTCGGATGGGGCTTCAACGGCCAACGCCAGATCAACACCCCAAGCACTGCCTCCAACGTCAAACAGGTCGCCTGTGGCTATGCCCACACCTATGCGCTCAAGAACGACGGAACGCTGGTCGGATGGGGCTTCAACGGCGACGGCCGACTCAACACCCCAAGCACCGCCACAAACGTCACCCAGGTCGCCTGCGGCGAATCCCACACCTACGCCCTCAAGAACGATGGCACGCTGGTCGGATGGGGATACAACACCTACGGCCAGCTCAACACCCCAAGCACCGCCACCAACGTCACCCAGATCGCCTGCGGCTACATCCACACCTACGCCCTCCGCGCCTGGAGCGACTGCAACGCCAACGGCACCTTCGACGGCGACGACATCGCCTACGGCGGCGCGTCAGACACCAACGCCAACGGCAGCCTGGACGCCTGCGAGCAGGCCCAAGGCGATATCGACCTCAGCAGCATCGTCGACTACGGCGACGTCGCGCTGATCATGATCGACTTCGGGCCCTGCGCCGTCTGCCCCAGCGACCTTGACGGCACCGGCGTGGTCGACTTCGGCGACGTGGCGATGGCGCTGCTCAACTTCGGGCCCGTCAACTGACGGTGATGCTGCCGGGCCACGAGAGCGGGCAAACCCATCAACGCTACGAAGCGCGCCGACCAAGCGGGGTGCCCCCACTTCAAAACCTAAACCGCTCACCGCGGCCCCGGATGCCGATCCAGCTGGTCACTTTTTGCGCAGATAAAGGGATTGTGGCAACCAATTTCTGCCTCCTGCGGAATCAATGGCACTCTCGCGACACGCGCGACGGCTGCCGCATGGCACGGCGTCGCCACACATTGGAGGAAGGGTTCAGGGAATGTCCGCCACGCACTCGCAACCAGAAGGCACGCGCCATCTACCGATCAGGCGCTGGTCGCGTTGTGGCATCCCTGCCCGGCTTGCGACGGTGTTCGCCCTGACCTGGCTCGCCCTGGTTTCACTCGACGCGCGCGCCGATGACGGCCCCCCGGGATTGCCGATCGCCGGCGACTGTGACGGCAACGGGCAGAGCGACGCCGAGTCCATCGTCGATGGTCCGATGCTGGACAGCAACGACAACGGCGTGCTCGACACATGCGAACTGGCTCTCGGCGACCTGGACCTGAACGAGCAGATCGATCTGAGCGACATCGCCCTCGCCATGCTCGATTTCGGCCAGACGGAAGACGCGCCCTCCGATCTCAACCACGACGGGTCGGTGGACTTCATGGACATCGCGCTCATCCTGCTGGAGTACGGTCCATCGCCGCACGCGAGTTTGCCGCGCAGCATGGTGCGGGATCTGCTGGCGGGCCAGGCGCATCTCGACATCGTCGTCATCGGCGACTCCAACGCCGCCTACTCCGAGGGCGACTCACGCGGATTCGCCGGTGGTTTCGTCGATGAACTCACGCGTCGCGGCATCCCGTCCTACGGAACCGGGCTCTTCCCCGCGGCCTGCTCGGGTAGAGACGCCGCCTACCCCGTGATGGGCACGCGTGGCTTCGCCACCGGCGCGCAGGCCAGCACTTCCGTGAACGATTCGCGACGCGACTGCGATGGCTGGAAGCCCGGCGCCGCGTCTGGCATCGAGCTGCCGGGCCTGTTCGAACGCAGTCGGCGTGCGCCACTTCAGCTTGAAGGACGGGACATCGACTGGGCCTACCTGCCCGAGGGAACGGTCGCCAACGACCATTCTCGCGACTGGATTTCGCTCGGCTCACGCGGCGGCGCGGCAGGGTTCGGCAGCGAATGCGCCGGCGCCTACCGCATGGTGATCGCGCGCATGCAGGCCACTGATCCGACCTCCGAACGCACGCCACTGCGACTGCGCGTGACCCGCGACTTCGCCTATGGCGAGAGCGTGGTCCCCGATGTCGCCGCGTCGGTCGAGCACCTCGGCCTCCCGGAGTCCGCGGTCCATGAGGTGCGCTACACGGCCGATGCCGGCCGCCGACGCGTGTTCGCCACCTACGGTGTGGACGACTCCACCACAGGACCGGTGGGACTGCTGCTGCGCTCCATGTACCGAACCGACGGCGTACCGGGGTTCGCTGTCACCATCCTGCAGAACTGGCCTGGCGGAACCTCGACCAACATCGCCGACTCCCTCTCCGATGGCACGGGCTGCGGACTCTCCACACTGCGCACCTACCTGCAGGAACTTCGCACTCGCCAGTGCGCGGCGGGCGGCAGCGGTCGCGTTCTGGTGTGGATGAACATGGGCGTGAACAATCCGCAAGGGGCGCTCGCGCCGGCACGATGCCCCCTCGATGCCAAGCGCATCATCAACCAGCTCGATCGTGCGTGGCAGTCGCTGGGATTCCCCTCCAGCGATCTGGGCTTCATCGTGACGGCCTCGCCCGACGGTGGGGTCAGTCGCTACGAACCCGCGGTCACCGCACAGGCTCTGCGCAGGGCGATGCTTGGTGACCCCCGCATCGCGGTCGTGGACATGAACGCGCTCGTTCCGGGTTCGCTGCTCTCCGACCGCCACCTCTACGCTGGCCAGACCGATCGCCCGAACCCGCACTTGGCCACCGACGGCTATCGCACCATGATCGAGCGCCTTCTCGAGCGGCTCCAGTGGGGCCTCGACTACCAGCCGAACTAGGCTGCTATCGGCTTCGAAAGCCTCCGAAAAACCCCTATACTCCTCCCCCTTCGCCCCACCGCGGGCGCTTTATCAACTACAGAGAGCAACCATGAGCAACGCCACCGCAGAGATCAGCCCCGAAGTCAAGGTCGAAGACG
>CAIPQY010000515.1 GCA_903867275.1 uncultured bacterium
CGAGGCCCTGCACACCACCGAATGCGCCGTGCGCCTGTCGATCCTGAACCATGCGCTGGGCGAGCCTGGGCCCCACACCCGGCAGCAACTGCAGTTCCTCCGCCGGCGCGGTGTCCAGATCCACGCGCCACGCAGGCACCCCCGTGCCCGGTGGATGCAGCGGATCGAAGCGCAGCCTGCATGGCTGCAGACGCATGTCGATCATGGCGAGAACACCCAGCAGGCCCAGCACGGCCAGCGCACCATGGAACCTGGGTTGTGGCGCGATCACGCGGGCGGGCTCCCGGCGGCGGTCTCGTCGTTGGCTTCCACCTCGGAGGCCTTCCGTGCATCGGGCTTGGGCGCGAGCAACGGCTTCTGCAGGCGATTGCGGATGGCGAGCAGCTTCTTCGCGGCGGGCTTGGGCACATTCGCGGCATCGAGCAGGCCGCAGGCACCGCGCTCGGTGCCGGGCGTGTCACCCAGCCGCTCCCACACCAGCGTTTCCACGAAGGGCTTCGACAGCGCCACCGTGACCAGGCTCGATGCCCACGCTTCCTGCATGGCAGGACTCCAGGCGCGACGCCACCAGCCGGCACCCTTCACCGGCTCGCTGGGCACGCCCACCGCGCTCAGCATGACCTTGCACTCGAAGCCCATGAAGCGGTCGAGCGCGGCGGACACCTGCAGCATGTCGCGCACGCCATAGCCCGCGGCGCGATCGCCCATGCGCATCTGCATGCCCACGGCGTCGAGGTGGATGCCTTCCTGCATCAGGCGCTCCAGGAATGTCCACGCCGTGATGGATCGCTTGCGATCGCTGATGGTCTCGCCGAAGGGATCGCCCAGTTCCACAAGCGTGCGCGCGCCGCGTCGACTCTGACGAGCCAGCAACGCGGCGCGGCGGGTGAGATCGATGCGCTCGGAATCGCTGAAGGCGTACCACGCGTTGGTGTGCAGCCCGCTGCAGAGGTTCCACAGCGTGGCCACGGCGCGGTAGCGATGCACCACCTGCTCCATGAAGATGTAGCTGCGATCCACGATCGCCTTGTAGTCGCCCTTCAGCTTCTCCATCCACGATGGAACCCAGCCCGGGTCGAAGCACAGCAGCGGACCCGCCACGATGGGGCGCTTGTGCTGCGCCGCCAGCGCCATCCAGCGATCCACCGCGTCGAAGCGGAACTTGCCCGGCTCCGGCTCGATCTCGGACCACCGTGTCTCCACCGCCACCACGTCGAATTCCTTGGCCGCGCCGCCCGTCTTCGCCGGATCCAGCCGCGGATCCACGCGCACGCCGATCACCGTGCTGCTGGCCTTGCGCTGACCGTAGCGACGCTGCAGCGCACCCTCGGCCTGCATCATGGCCAGTCGCTCGCTCGCCTCGATGGCGGCCACCAGCGACTCGCGCGCCTTGCCCTCGGCCACCAGCGCGTTGGGCTCGTTCATCGCCTGCACGAACAGCGTGCGCGCACGCTCCCAGATCTTGAAGCTGTCGCCACCGCTGGCAGGATCGAACAGCAGCCACTCCTCGCCCTTGGCGATGTAGCGGCTGATGCGATGACGGGCCAGTTCCAGATTCAGCAGGTACGGTTCGTCGCGCTGCGGCAGCAGGCAGGTCTGCAGCATCAGGCAGCCCACCGGCTCGGCGTCGAACTCCAGGCACAACGCGGTGGCGGTGCCCTCTTCGGGACGGCACACCAGACGCCCCTCGATCAGTTCCACCGTGCCTGCCACCGGCTGGTCGTCTCGACCAAGCAGGTGCGCACGCATGAGCGGCCGCTCGCGCGACGGGCCCTTGGGGTCATGGATCAGGAACTGCAGCATCCGTCGGGCGAGTGTAACGGAGCCCGGTCAACTTCCCGGAATGCGGGCGAAAATGCTTCCTCTAAACTGCTGCGCGTGACCACGCACGCCCACAGCCTTGCCGATGGCTCCGTGATTTCGACCGACCTGCCGCTGCCGAACAGGCGCCAGGGAAAGGTGCGCGATCTGTATGAACTTCCGCACACGCCTGGCGCGCCGGATCGCGTGCTGGTGGTGGCCAGCGACCGCGTGAGCGCCTTCGATGTGGTGATGCCAACGCCCATTCCGCAGAAGGGCGCCCTGCTCACGCGCATCAGTCTGGAGTGGTTCCGCTTCATCCGCTCGCGGCACATCGTGGAGGATCATCTGCTGGGGGCGGATCCCGCGATGGTGCCCGGTCTGTCCGAAGCCGACCGCGCGATGCTGGTGGGTCGCAGCATGATCTGCCGCAAGGTGCAGATCGTGCCCATCGAGTGCGTGGTGCGCGGCTGGCTGGCCGGCAGCGGCTGGCAGGAGTATCGCGAGCACGGCGCGGTGTGCGGCGTGAAGCTGCCCGCCGGCCTGCAGAAGTTCGGGCGGCTGCCGGAACCGATCTTCACACCAGCGTTCAAGAACGCGGTGGGCCACGACGAGAACTGCACCTTCGCGCAGGCCGCGGAGCGCGTGGGCTTTGACCTGATGGATCGGCTGCAGGCGTTCAGTCTGGCCATCTACAACGCCGCCGCCGAGCGTTCGCTGCAGCGCGGGCTGGTGCTGGCCGACACCAAGTTCGAGTTCGGCTTCGCGCTCGATGCCTCGGGCGCACCGACGGATCGCCTGCTGCTGGCCGACGAGGTGCTCACGCCCGACTCGAGCCGCTACTGGATGGCCGACACGGTGGGCACCGGTCGCGAGCCGGCGAGCCTGGACAAGCAGTTCCTGCGCGACTGGCTGCTGGCCGAAGAGGCCGCGGGTCGCTGGAATCGTCAGCCGCCCGGCCCCACGCTGCCACCCGACATCGTGCGTCTCACGCGCGAGCGCTACGAGCGTGCGGCGGAGATGCTTGCCGCGCCGTGATGCACTTCCGATAGCCACCGCAATCAGGGACGGGGGTCGTTATTGGCCGCGGTCGCTCGCTGCCGCGACGACTTCTGCACAGGCGCCTCACCGCAGACACGCATCCGCCACATTGCGAAGCAGCATGGCCACCGTCATCGGACCAACGCCGCCAGGCACGGGCGTGATGAAACCGGCCACCTGACGCGCGGCTTCGAAGTCC
>CAIPQY010000516.1 GCA_903867275.1 uncultured bacterium
CTGAAGATGGCCAGCGTGAAGAACGCCGCAAGCCACAGACCGATCGTGCGCGGCCATGACAGCGTGATGTCGGTCTGCGCCGGATTCTTCGCGACCGCCTCGAAGTATTCCTTCGGCGCAATCTGGTTCCACTCCGTCCACTGCTGCGTGGCCTGCGCCGCGGGCACGGGCTTCCACACCTTGGACACCGCGCCGTCGACGCCCTTCTCATCGAGCTGCGCAAGCGACACCTGATCGGCCTGCACATACACGCGGCCCAGGCCCTGGCCCACGAATCCGCGCACCACCAGCAGCGCCACGAACAGCGCGCCGATCACGGCGAAGGTGAGGCGCTGGCGACTCACGCGCGCGCTCCCTTGCGGCCCATGAAGAACAGTGTGTTGCCCGCCACGATCAGCGCCACCATGAGCAGATGCCCGAACAGCTGCGGCGCCATGCGTCGCTGCGCCTCGCGGTACTTGGGCGGCACATCACCGCCGATCGACTGGTTCACCAGACTCTCGTACTCGGCCGCGCCCTTGATGGCACCCAGGATGCCCGCGAGCTGACCCGGGTAGTAGGGATACATCTGCGGGCTCTGCACACCGGTGCAGCCGGCGACCATCTTCACCTTGCCCTCGCTGCTGCTCACCACGTACTGCACCCACTCCTTGCTGCCGGGGTAGCCCGCGCTCACGTTCAGCAGCAGCGGGAAATCCTTCACGGTCTGCACGCCCTGCAGGATCGGCAGATCGGCGGTCGCCTGACCGCGCGCATCCACCGGGAAGGCCTTCTTGAAGTCGGTCAGCACCACCTTCATCACGCCTTCGTTGCCTGCCTGAAATCCCAGGTTCACGAAGTCCACGCCCTCGCGCATGTCGGGATAGTCGGCGCGGATCACCTCGGCGATGGTCTGCTGCGCCATGTTGCCACCCAGTGGCCACAGCGCGATGCACACGATCTTCAGCTTGCGCTGCGCGCACTGGTGCAGCAGCGCGGTCGCCATGGGCTGCAGTTCGCCGGCGCTCGCGGGGTCGTAGTCGAAGGCCACCAGCACGCGCGTGCCCTCGGGCTGATCCTCGACGGCCTTGAACACCGCCGCCGCCGCGGGCGTTGGCGTTTCAGGAAAGGTGTCGCCCGTGATGCCGATCCACAGGATGGGCACCGCCACCGCCAGCCCCATGAGCAGGAACACCCAGCGGCGATCGAGCGCGTTCAGACGGTCGACCATGTTCATGACTGGCCTCCCCCGCCCATCCAGCTGCGATCCACGCCAAGCAGGATGCGCAGGCTTGTGGCCGCCACACCGAGCGCGATGCCGATGATGATGGCGCGATTGCCCGCGGTGTTGAACACCTGCATGATGTACACGCTCAGGTTCTCCAGTCGCAGGCCGCTGGCCCAGTCAGGCAGCCAGCCCGTCAGCACCACGCCGGCGAAGGTGCGACCCAGCAGCACGATGAACGCGGTGCCAAGCAGCAACCCCGCCTCCAGATTCTTGGCGCGGAAGGCGCGGAAGGCGGCGCTTGCCACATAGAACGCGAGCAGCGCGAACATGGTGCTGGTGAGCGGCACCATCGCGTACTCGTACAGCCATCCGAACGGCGTGTCGGGCGTCTCCTGCTTGCCGCTGAACGCGGCGGTCGGGAAGTCGTGGCTTGGATGCACGCCGATCTTGGCCAGACCGAACACCAGCGTGATGATGAAGGTGAACAGCACC
>CAIPQY010000517.1 GCA_903867275.1 uncultured bacterium
CGTGATCGCCTTCGACGAATCGCACGCCGTGTGCATCAAGGTGGAGACGCACAACCACCCGAGCGCCATCGAACCCTACGGCGGCGCGGCCACCGGCATCGGTGGATGCATCCGAGACGTGATGGGCACCGGCCTTGCCGCCAAGCCCATCGCTTCCACCGACGTGTTCTGCGTGGCGCCGGCCGACATGCAGGTGCCCAAGGGCTGCCTGCAGCCCGCGCGCATCCTTCGGCAGGTGGTGCAGGGGGTGCGCGACTACGGCAACCGCATGGGCATTCCAACCCTGAACGGGTCGGTGTGGTTCGATCCGCGCTATGTGGGCAATCCGCTGGTGTACTGCGGCGTGGTTGGCCTGATGCCGCGCTCGCTGATCCGTGGTGCCGCGCGCGAGGGTGACGTGATCGTGGTGCTGGGCGGCCGCACGGGTCGTGACGGCATTCACGGCGCAACCTTCTCCAGCGCCGAACTGACCGACTCGCACGCCGACGAATTCAGCCACGCGGTTCAGATTGGCGCGGCGATCACGCAGAAGAAGACGCTGGACGCGTTGCTGGCGGCTCGCGACGCCGACGGCGGGCCGCTGTTCAACGGCGTGACGGATTGTGGCGCGGGTGGATTCTCGAGTGCGGTGGGCGAGATGGGTCGCGTGCTGGGCGCCACGGTGCATCTGGATCGCGCACCGCTGAAGTACGCGGGCCTGACGCCAACCGAGGTGTGGATCAGTGAAGCGCAGGAGCGCATGGTGCTGGCGGTTTCGCCCGGTCGCATCGCCGCGTTGCGCGCGCTCGCGAATGAACATGGCGTGGAGATGTGCGAGCTGGGCACCTTCGGCACGCCAACGCGCGATCTGGTGCTGCTGTGGCACGGCACCGAGATGGGCCGCATCTCGACGGAGTTCCTTGAGGACGCCATTCCCATGCCCACGCGCGAAGCGGTGTGGGATCCGGCGTGGGCCGCGCTGCAGGGGCCCGTGGCACCGACGACCGCCACGCCCGTGAAGAGCCTTGTGGAAACACTGACGGCGCTGCTGTCGCACCCCAACATCGCCAGCAAGGCGTGGATCATCCGCCAGTACGACCACGAGGTGCAGGGTGGCAGCGTGATCAAGCCGCTGGTGGGTGAGCATGGCGCGCCCGGTGACGCGGCGGTGGTGCAACCGGTTGCAACCTCGAAGAAGGGCGTGGCCATCGCGAACGGCCTTGCGACGGGACTTGCGGCCGATCCATATTGGATGGGTCTGGCCGCCATCGACGAATGTGTGCGCAATCTGGTGTGCGTGGGTGCAGATCCGTCGCGCATCGCGATCCTGGACAACTTCTGCTGGCCCAGTTGCAACGACCCGCGCAACATGGGCAGTCTCGTGCGCGCGGCCGAGGCGTGCCTGGATGCGGCGCTGGCGTATCGCACGCCGTTCGTGAGCGGCAAGGATTCGCTGAACAACCAGTTCACCACCGAGGATGGTCGCACCATCCAGATTCCTCCCACCCTGCTGATCTCCGGCATCGGCATCGTGGAAGACACGGAGCGGTGTGTCACCATGGATGCCAAGCGCGCCGGCAACACGCTGGTGCTGGTTGGCACCACGCACGGACGCATGGGTGGATCGCACCGCTGCATGCTTGCGCCCATGACGGGCGTGGACACCACGCTGCCGCAGGTGGATCTGAAGGCGGGGCCCATCGCGGCACGGGCCGTGGCGGGATGCATTGCGCGAGGCCTGGTGGCCAGTGCGCACGACTGCAGTGAAGGTGGCGTGCTGGTGGCGGCCGCCGAGATGGCCTTTGGCGGCGGAGTGGGCCTGAAGCTGGATCTGCACGCCATGCCGTGCGCCTCGGCGTTGCCCGCCGAAGTGCGCGCCTTCTGTGAAGACCCATCGCGTTACCTGCTGGAGGTTGCGCCGGAGCACCTGACCGCCGTGCAACAGGCGCTTGGATCATTGCCGCACGCGGTGATCGGTCGCTTTGATGACAGCGGCAATCTTTCGGTGGGTGGTGAGAGCGTGCCCGTGGATGCATTGCGCGCCGCATGGAACAGCGGCGGGGAGGGTTGGTGACATGAACACGAAACCGAAGGCACTCATCATCACGGCACCAGGCATCAACTGCGATCTGGAGTTGTCGCAGGCCTTTGCGGCGGCCGGTGCGCACCCCGAGTCGGTGCTGCTGAACGCGCTGCGCCGCGATCCATCGCGCGTGGACGACTTTGACCTGATCGGTCTGCCGGGCGGTTTCAGTTTCGGTGACGATATTGCGGCCGGCCGCGTGATGGCCGCACTGATGCGACGCGAGGTGTACCCGGCGCTTGCGGCGGCGATCGCGCGCGGCGTGCCGATGATCTGTCCCTGCAACGGATTCCAGATCGCGGTGCAGGCGGGGCTGCTGCCGGGGCCCACATCGGGTGCGTGGCCTGCCGAGGCGCAGAAGCCGGTCGTGGCGCTGGCCAACAACCAGTCGGGTCGGTTCAACGACATCTGGACGGGCGTGACCATTCCACAGAACACGCGCTGTGTGTGGACCAAGGGTCTGTCGCTGGACGCGCGCACCGATCTCATGCCGAGCGCGCATGGCGAAGGTCGCTTCGTGACAGACGCGGCAACGCTTGCGCAGTTCGACCGCGACGGCCAGATCGCGCTTCGTTACGCCGCCAGCGAGAACTTCAATGGAAGCATGGATGCCGTGGCCGGCATCTGCGACGCGTCGGGGCTGGTGTTCGGCCTGATGCCGCACCCCGAGCGCTTCACGCGCTGGACGCAGCACCCCTGGTGGACGCGGCTTTCAGCGGAGCAGCGGCGTGGTGAACCACTGGGCTTGCGCATGTTCCGCGCGGCGGTTGCCTGGGCGGTGCGTCCCCTGAACGAACGCCAGGCTTCGGTTGCTGCGTGTGTCGCGTCTGCGAGTCGATAGGCTGCAGCCCATGCACATCCCGCTTCGACATGCCAACCGGCTGGGTTTGGTGGCCCTCCTTCTGTCCGTGTTGCTGCCCACCGCCGCTCTCGCTGCAGACGCACCGGCGAGCAAGCAGCCGAACATCCTGGTGATCTGGGGCGACGACATCGGTCAGTTCAACATCAGCGCCTACAACATGGGCATGATGGGCTACCGAACGCCCAACATCGATCGCATCGGCAAGGAAGGTGCGACATTCACCGACTGGTATGGACAACAGAGCTGCACCGCCGGCCGCGCCGCGTTCATCACCGGTCAGTCACCGATTCGAAGCGGTCTGACCAAGGTCGGCTTGCCGGGCGCGCCGGAGGGCATGAAGGCCGAGGATCCAACCATCGCAACGCTGTTGAAGGCGCGCGGCTACGCAACGGGGCAGTTCGGCAAGAACCACCTTGGTGATCGCGACGAGATGCTGCCAACGGCCCACGGCTTCGACGAGTTCTTTGGAAGCCTGTATCACCTGAATGCCAGCGAGGAGCCGGAGAACCCCGACTATCCGCGCGATCCCTCGTTCGTGAAGAGGTTCGGTCCCCGCGGCGTGATCCACAGCTACGCCGACGGCCGCATCCAGGACACCGGCCCGCTGACGCGCAAGCGCATGGAGACGATCGACGACGAGGTGATGAAGGAGTCGTTGAACTTCATCGACAAGGCGCACAAGGACGGCAAGCCGTTCTTCGTGTGGTGGAACGCCACGCGCATGCACATCTTCACGCACTTGAAGCCTGAATCCGACGGCAAGACGGGACTGGGCGTCTTCGCGGACGGCATGGTGGAGCATGACGGCCATGTGGGCATGCTGCTCGCCAAGTTGAAGGAACTTGGCATCGATGACAACACGATCGTGATGTATTCCACGGACAACGGAGCCGAATCCTTCACCTGGCCCGATGGCGGCACCACCATGTTCCGCGGCGAGAAGAACACCAACTGGGAAGGCGGCTATCGCGTGCCATGCGTGATCCGTTGGCCCGGCGTGATCAAGCCTGGCACCGTGATCAACGACGTGGCCTCACACGAGGACATGCTGCCCACGCTGCTGGCTGCCACAGGCGACACCACGGTGATCGCGGACCTGAAGGCGGGCCGGAAGGTGGGCGACCGCACCTACAAGGTTCACATCGACGGCTACGACCTGTTGCCGGCACTGAAGAGTGCCGGTGCCTGGCCGCGCAAGGAATTCCTGTACTGGAACGATGACGGCAACGTCGCAGCCGTGCGCTACGGCGACTGGAAGGCCAGCTTCCTGGTGCAGAACGCGGAAGGACTGAAGGTGTGGCAGCAGCCGTTCGAGCAACTCCGCGCACCACTGCTGACCAACCTTCGCATGGATCCGTTCGAGCGCGCCCAGCACGATGACGCGATGGGTTACCAGCGCTGGTACCTGGAGCACATGTTCATGATCGCGCCAGCCGCCGGCTACGTGGCGAACTGGATGCAGAGCTTCCGCGACTTCCCGCCACGGCAGAAGCCGGGCAGCTTCAATCTTGATCGCGTGATGGAGGCCGTCACCGCGACACCTGGTGGTGGATGACATGCGCCGATCAATCCGGGGGCTGAAGCACACATGAGCGCCGACTCGCGCGCACCACGCTGCACGCAATGCGGCTACGCGCTGACCGGATCCACCTCCGGGCGTTGCCCCGAGTGTGGACACCAGTCGCGCATCCGCGAACACTGGCGCGAGGGTGAGCTGCATCTGGAGGGGCCACCCATCGTGACACAGGTGTTCGTGCGATCACTGATCGCCTGCGTGATGCTGTGTGTCGGTGTGCTGATGTTTCTGCTGCTCGATGCGGACATTCTGGATGCAGTCGGCATTCGTGCCGGCATCGATCCTCGATGGATCGTGGTGCCCATGGCGCTGCTCGCGCCGCCGGTGGGCTGGCTGCTCACGCGTCCGATGCCGAGCCGGGATGCGCATCTGTTTGAACTGCATGCGTCGTCGCCCTGGCGCTCGTGGGTGGCCGTTCCACTGGTGATCTGGTGGATCATCGCGGTGCTTCGCGTGGTGGACATCCAGACCAGCGCTTCACGCGCCGCGGCGGCGGCGGCGAGTGGCACCAAGCTGGTTCCGGATGACACGCTGCTTGTGATGTGCTCACTGCTCGGCATTCTCGGACAGATTCCATGGATCCTGGTGCTGCGACACGTTGGGCGGGTGGGCACCTATCTACGCGACCCGGCACTGCAGGGCATCGCTTCCGCGTGGACGTGGGTGTGGGTGGCGGTGGTGGTGCTGTCGCCCGTGGGTGGTGGTTTCGTGCTCCAGTACACCGGCTCCGGTTCGGGCGCGGGAGTGGTGCAATCGCTGTTCGGTTTCTCGTGTCTTGGATTTGTTGTCGGCGCCGTGATGGCCTGCAGGCTGTTCTGGACGCTGGCCAACTGCCTGACGCTGGCTCACGAAGCGGTGGAACGCGAGGCCCGCCGCGCC
>CAIPQY010000518.1 GCA_903867275.1 uncultured bacterium
CGAGCGCTGCCAGCGCCGCTTCGACCGTTTCGATCTGCAGGGCTTGAAGCTGCCCACGGTGACGCTGTGGCCGCTGCTCGACCCCAAGAGCGTGATTCCTGCCGAGCGCGCCAACGAACTGGCCTTCGAGGCGCTGCAGAAGGGTGAGCAGCCGCTCGCGCCAACGGAGAGCCTGATGCCGCAGGTGGGCCCGCCGATCAACGCCACGCTGATGAACATCGGCGGCGGTGGTGTGGGCCTTCGCGTGGCGCCAGCCGAGGCCGGCGCACTGAGCCGCCACCGCGTGTTCTGGATGAAGGTGCCGCTGGGCGAAGGCGATCCTGTGCCGCTGGTGACCACCGCCAAGGTGGTGCACACGCACATCGATTCCACGCAGAACACCTACGCCGGCGTCAGCTTCGACTTCAGCTTCAACCCGGGCCACCAGGGGGTGGTCACGGCGCAGATCACGCGGCATGTGCAGCGTGTGCAGGCGAAGCAGCTGCCGCATTCGTGAAATTCACGCAATCGATGTGGACGGGGCCTGTGGGCGGCACTAGTTTCCCGCCATGCCCATCAACAACGCGCCCGCGTCCGACAACCGTGATGTTCTGAAGGAGATCGCCCATCGCGCCATGGCCAGTCGTGGCCTGGAGCCCGATTTCACGCCGCAGGCCACGGCCCGGTTGAACGGCATCACCAAGCCCGCCGCGGAGAGTGGCGGCGACGTGAAGGATCTGCGCGCGCTGCTGTGGTGCTCGATCGACAACGACGACTCGCGCGATCTGGACCAGATCTCGGTGGCCGAGGCGATGACGGGCGGACTGACCAAGATCCTGATCGCGGTGGCCGATGTGGACGCCGTGGTGACCAAGGGCTCGCCGATCGATGCGCACGCGCGCACCAACACCACCTCGGTGTACACCGCGGCCGAGGTGTTCTGGATGCTGCCGCCGAAGCTGTGCACCGACCTCACCTCGCTGAACGAGGAGCAGGATCGTCTGGCGCTGGTGATGGAACTGCACGTGGCCGAGAACGGTCAGGTGATGGACTCGCTGGTGTACCGCGCCATGGTGCGCAACCGCGCCAAGCTGGCCTACAACAGCGTGGCCGCGTGGCTGGATGGCAAGGGCGCCATGCCCGCGCGCATCGGTCAGGTGCCCGGCCTGGAAGCCAACCTGCGTCTGCAGGATCGCGTGGCGCAGTCCATGAAGGAGATGCGCCACAGCCACGGCGCGCTGGTGCTTGAAACGCTGCAGACGCACGCCGTGTTCACCGGCGACACGCTGAGCGACCTGTGCCCCGACGAGAAGAACCGCGCGAAGGAACTGATCGAGGACTTCATGATCGGCGCCAACACCGCGGTGGCGAAGTTCCTGGTGGCCAAGGGCATTCCGTCGCTGCGCCGCGTGCTGCAGAAGCCGCACCGCTGGGACCGCATCGTGGAGCTGGCGCGACGCCTGGGCGAGCAGCTGCCGGTGGAGCCGGACTCGACGGCGCTGGCCCGCTTCCTGGCCATCCGCCAGAAGAAGGATCCCACGCGCTTCCCCGACCTGTCGCTGTCGGTGGTGAAGCTGCTTGGCAAGGGCGAGTACATCGTGGAGGTGCCTGGCCAGAAGATCGAGGGCCACTTCGCGCTTGCGGTGCGCGACTACACGCACAGCACCGCGCCCAACCGCCGCTACCCCGACGTGATCACGCACCGTCTGCTGAAGAGCGCGCTGCAGGGTGGTGGTTCGCCCTACAGCCAGGACGACCTGCGCGCCCTGGCGCAGCACTGCACCGAGCAGGAAGACAACGCCGCACGCGTGGAGCGTCAGGTGTCGAAGTCCGCCGCCGCACTGCTGCTGGCCAACCGTGTGGGCGAGAAGTTCGACGCCATCGTGACCGCGGCCAGCGAGCAGGGCACCTGGGTGCGCATCCTGCGTCCGCCCATCGAAGGCAAGCTTGCGCGCGGTGCCTCGGGCGCCGACGTGGGCGACCAGATCCATGTGGAACTGCTCTCCGTGGATGTGGAGCGCGGCTTCATCGACTTCGGTCGCTGGAGTTCGGACGCCAGCGGCGGCGCCGCGCACGGATCACCCGGCCAGGGCGGTCGCTGATCGCAGCGCGTCGGCGGCGCGGTGCAGCACCGCGGCCTTGGCGTGCGTCTCGCGCACTTCCTCGGCTGGATCGGAATCGCTCACGATGCCGCAGCCGGCCGCGTATCGCACGCGCCATGCGGTGCCGTGCTGTTGCAGCGTGGCGGTGCGGATGGCCACATTGAGCGACAGCGACCCATCGCCACCGAGCAATCCGATCGCGCCGTAGAACGGGCCGCGGTCGAAGCCTTCCAGTTCGCGGATCACCTGCATGGCGCGCACCTTGGGCGCACCGGTGATCGATCCTGGGGGGAAGGTGGCGGCGATCAGGTCGGCCAGATCGCGGTCGCGGCGCAGCCTGCCGTGGATCTGCGCCACGCCGTGCAGCACGGTGGCGTGCGGTTCGGCGGCGCGCGCCTCGAGCACGCGCACGCTGCCTGGCTCGCACGCGCGTGAAAGATCGTTGCGCATCAGGTCCACGATCATGTGCAGTTCGGCCGCGTCCTTGCTGCTGCGCATGAACTCGTTCGTGTCGGCATCGGCGGGGCGCGTGCCCTTGATGGGACGCGTGACCACCGTGCCGTCGCGTTCGGCGTGCAGGAAGAGTTCGGGGCTCATGCTCGCCACGCAGCCGACGGGTGTCTCCAGCCACGCCCCGTAGCGCGCATGGCTTTGGCCCAGCGCCGCCAGCGCGAATGCGCGCGCATCGCCGTGGCCGTCGCCTTCCCACAGGCGCGCCACGTTCGCCTGGAACAGGTCTCCCGCGCGGATGCACTCGCGCGTGCGTGTGACCAGCTTGGCGTAGGCATCGTCGGTGCTGGAGGCCTGCATGGTGTCAAGCGCGAAGGCGCCTGCATGCGCGGGCCGAGCCATCGCGTCCTCGATCGCGGGCCATGCGTCGGGTGCGTTCCCGACGCGCATCCAGGTACCGGTCTGTGCATCGTGCACCGCCGCCGCACGCACCGGGGCGGCCTGCGCCAGCGGCCATGCGTCGGCGCCGCGAGCCACCGCGTTGGTGGCGGGCTCCAGCGCCGCGCCCAGTTCGTAGCCAAGCTGCAGCAGCCATGCGCCATCGAAGGGCGTGGCCGCGTCGGCGCCCGCATTCCGCACGCGTTCGCGCAGCCATGCAACGCTGGCCTCGCGCGAGGTGTTCGCCGGCAGCGATTGCCACGCGCCGGGCACGGCCAGCACGCTCCAGCGACTCCACGTCGAATCGTCGCCCGACACCAGCGCCGCCAATGGCACCGAAGCCGGCCAGCGGGCCATGGCTTCGAGCGGTGTCAGGCGCCACGAAAGGGCGTGGGACGGCATGGCCGCATGCTACGGCGCAGCCCGACGATCCCGCCGCTTTTTCGGCGTGATTCGGAATCACTATCCTCTCCCTCCGCCCTGCAGCGCCACGCGCGCAGGCACCCGCACTCGCAACGCCCCAACCGGGCCTCAACAAGGAAAGAGCAGCCGATGTCGCTTGCCACCGCACCACGATCGAAGAAGCGTTCCGCCCGCACCACCAAGACCGCCAAGGTGAAGATGCCATCCAAGATGGTGTTCTTCTTCGGCGCCAAGGGCACCGAGGGCGACGGCGACAACAAGTCGCTGCTCGGCGGCAAGGGCGCCAACCTGGCCAAGATGTGCAACTACGGACTGCCGGTGCCTCCGGGCTTCACGATCACCACCGACGTGTGCAACCTGTACTACGCCAACGGCAAGAAGCTGCCGGCGCAGCTGGACAAGGAAGTGAAGGCGCAGGTGGCCAAGCTGGAGCGCGCCGTGGGCAAGAAGTTCGGCAGCACGCGCGATCCGCTGCTGGTGTCGGTGCGCTCTGGCGCGCGCGACAGCATGCCCGGCATGATGGACACCATCCTGAATCTGGGCCTGAACGACGAGACCGTGGAGGCGCAGGCGCGCAGCACCAAGAACCCGCGCTTCGCCTGGGACTGCTACCGCCGCTTCGTGCAGATGTACGGCGACGTGGTGATGGGCGTGCAGAAGCGCCACGAGAACGAGCACGAGCCCTTCGACAGCGTGATGGACGGCCTGAAGCACGAGGTGGGCGTGACCGAGGACACGCAGCTGACCGAGATGCACCTGCGCGAGCTGGTGAAGCGCTTCAAGGCGCTCATCAAGGAGCGTACGGGCAAGCGCTTCCCCAGCGATCCGATGGAGCAGCTCAAGGGCGCCGTGGGCGCCGTGTTCAGCAGCTGGATGAACGAGCGCGCGATCATCTACCGCGCCAAGTACCGCATTCCCGAGGCGTGGGGCACCGCGGTGAACGTGCAGGCCATGGTGTTCGGCAACATGGGCGATGACAGCGGCACCGGCGTGGCCTTCACGCGCGACCCCGCCACCGGCGAGAACGTGTTCTACGGCGAGTACCTGATCAACGCGCAGGGCGAGGACGTGGTGGCCGGCACCCGCACGCCGCTGCCGGTGGCGCAGATGGCCAAGGACCCGATGATGTCGGGAATCCACAAGCAGCTCGAGAAGGTGCGCGCCACGCTGGAGAAGAAGTTCGGCGACGTGCAGGACTTCGAGTTCACCATCGAGCGCAAGAAGCTGTGGATGCTGCAGACCCGCAACGGCAAGCGCACCGCGCTGGCCTATGTGCGCATCGCGCACGACATGGTGAAGCAGAAGCTGATGAAGCCCGAGCACGCGATCCGCAGCGCCGACCCCGAGGCGATGAACCAGCTGCTGCAGCCGGTGTTCGACCGCAAGGCGCACCAGGCGGCGCGCGATGCCGGTCGCATGCTCACCAAGGGCCTGCCCGCAGGCCCCGGCGCGGCCAGCGGCATGGCCGTGTTCAGCGCGGCGAAGGCCGAGGAGCTGGTGAAGGCCGGCCACCGCGTGGTGCTGGTGCGACTGGAGACCAGCCCCGAGGATCTGCGCGGCATGATCGCCGCCGAGGGCATCCTGACCGCGCGCGGCGGCGTGAGCAGTCACGCGGCGCTGGTGGCGCGTCAGATGGGCAAGGTGTGCGTGGTGGGCGCCGGCGAGCTGGCGGTGGACTACCACACCTGCACCATGAGCTGCCGCGGCATGACCGTGAAGGAAGGCGACCCGGTGTCGATCGACGGCACCACCGGCGAGGTGTTCGCCGGCGCCATCGACACGGCCGACAGCGAACTGAAGCAGGTGCTGATCGCCGGCACCATGCAGCCGAGCGAGAGCAGCGTGTTCAAGTACTACAGCTTCGTGATGAAGCTGGCCGACCAGTACCGTCGCCTGGGCCTGCGCACCAACGCCGACACGCCCGAGCAGACGCGCAACGCCATCGCCTTCGGCGCCGAGGGCATCGGCCTGTGCCGCACCGAGCACATGTTCTTCGAGGGTGACCGCATCGACGTGATGCGCGAGATGATCCTGGCCAAGGACGAGAGCGCCCGTCGCGCCGCGCTGGATCGGCTGCTGCCCTTCCAGCAGGGCGACTTCGAGGGCATCTTCCGTTCGCTCGAAGGCCGTCCTGCATGCATCCGCCTGCTGGATCCGCCGCTGCACGAGTTCCTGCCGCACGACGCGTCGGCGCAGCAGGCGCTGGCCACCAAGCTGCGCGTGCCCGTGGAGACCATCGCGGCCCGCGTGCGCGAGTTGCACGAGTTCAACCCCATGCTGGGCTTCCGCGGATGCCGCCTCGGCATCGTGTACCCCGAGATCAGCGAGATGCAGGCGCGCGCCATCCTGCAGGCCGCCGCGGTGGTGCAGGCCGAGGGCATCAAGGTGAAGCCCGAGATCATGATCCCGCTGGTGGGCTTCGATCGCGAGCTCGAGCTGCAGGTGGAAGTGGTGCATCGCGTGGCCCGCGAGGTGCAGGCCGCCAGCAAGCAGCGCTTC
>CAIPQY010000519.1 GCA_903867275.1 uncultured bacterium
GCTCTTCAGGTTGTACAGCCAGATGTCGGTGGCCATGCCGCCGCGGTAGCGCTTCCATGTGCGCGTGTCGATGGCGTGCGGCGTGTAGGCCAGCCACTCGCCGGTCTTGTTCACGGCGGCGTTGGCGCCGTAGGGAACCGGCAGCGGCGTCGGCAGTCCGCCGGTCGAGGGAACCTGGAACAGTCGCGTCTGTCGCGTGAGTCCACCGAGGTCGCCGGTGGTGAACATGAGCGCGTCGGCGTTCCAGTCGCACAGGCCCTCGCTTGCGGGGTGATGCGTCACGCGGAAGGGTTCGCCACCACCAACGGGCAGCGTGTAGATGTCGCGGTTGCCTTCGTAGCCACCCACGAACGCCACGCGCTTGCCGTCGGGCGAGAACTTGGGCGTGCTCTCGGGGCCGCGCGCGTTGGTGAGCGGTCGCGCCATGCCGCCCTTCTTGTCCACCAGCCACAGATCGCCGGCGAAGCTGAACACGATGTCCTTGGGCCCGATGTCGGGGAATCGCAGCATGGCCGCGGGCGGCACTTCGGCTGGATCACGCGCGGTGTCCGCCGCGATGGCGGTCAGGCAGGGCAGTGCGAGCAGGGGAAGGCACAGGAAGCGGGCGGTGCGATGCATAGGCGCATTTGTACCGTCCTTGCCGCTGCAGGTTTCAGGCAGGTGGGGCGGTCAGGCGGACCCGTTGCCGGATGGCCCCAGCCCTTCGGCGCTCAGGCCATCGGGTGTCACGCCCGCATCCGCCAGCACCTGTCGCAGACGGATCAGGCCTCGGCGGGCATGGGTCTTCACGGTGCCCAGCGGCAGGCCGGTGGCCGTGGCGATCTGCTCATGGCTGCAGCCGTGGTGGATGGACAACTGCAGCACCCGCTGCTGCTCGGGCCGCAGGGTTTGGAACGCGTCCTGCACCAGCGAGGCCGCCTCGCGGACTTCCACTGGATCGGATTGCGCCGACGGCGATGCCACCGACTCCTCGATCATCATGGCTTCGGGCCGTCGCATGCGCCGCCGACCGCGGTCGATCAGGCGACGCCTCGCGATCATGGCCACGAAGGTGGTTTCGCTGGCGATCGATGGATCGAATCGCGGCGCGCTCTTCCACAGGTCGAGAAAGATCTCCTGCACGGCGTCCTCGGCGTCGGCGGCCGGGGCGCCCAGCTTGCGTGCCAACGACCACACCAGGCCATGAAAGCGGTTCAGGCATTCGTTGATGGCGCCGGGTTCGCCGGCGGCCACGCGCTGCAGGATGGATGCGGACTCTTTCGCGGGGCGCTCCTGCCGTAGGTGTGGATCCGCGCAGTGCGGATGCCTGCGCACAGTCTAACGGTGCGCCTGTTCCACCCAAGATTGCCGCGAAAGCCGCAGCCCTCGTTCGCGTGCGAGCGCTCGATCAGCGCGAGCGCGCGGCGGGCGTTTCGATGCCCACGCCGTCATCCAGCAGCGCGGCCACGCTCCAGGCCTGCGCAAAGCAGCCGCTGGGCCGTTGGGGCGCATCACCGTCGGACACCTCGCA
>CAIPQY010000520.1 GCA_903867275.1 uncultured bacterium
CGGCTTGTCTGCATCGCCGAAGCCGGGGTGACGCAGCAGCTGGGCAAACGTACGCTTCTTGCCCAGCGCATCCTTGGCATCCAGGATGGAGAACGGGACCGTATCGTCGGTATCTCTGGTCTGCCTCACAGACAGGGGGCCAAGGCCCTTGCTGTTCAGGTAAGGGGTCAGGCCACCAAAATTGTCTTCGCGGTCATTCATCACTATGAACTGCGCGCGGTCGCTGTTCTTGCCGGCCAACGTTCCGGTGGTGCGCACGGCGCGCAGGTACAGCAGCGGATTCCCCCAAGCATCGACCAGACCCGGCAGCTTGGCCAGTGGTGAAGTCGACGGCACGAGCGTTCCGGTCGGATCCACCTTGCCCGTGATGGGCTGCAGGTCGCTGGCCTTGGGCGCGAACAGCGGCGGATACTGCTTGCCCTTGATGCGCGGACCTTCGCCAACCTTGCCCGGGTTGATCTTCACGTCGTAGGTCTCGGTGGAGCCTGGAACGGCGAACTTCACCTCCACCCATCCATCGGCGCTGCTCAGCGCGGTGTAGGTGGTGGTGTCCAGATCCGTCTTGCGCACGCCGCCGCCCATCAGTTCCAGCAGCGCGTTCTCGGTGCTGCTCATCTGCGGATCGTTGGCCAGGATGTCCTCGGGCACCAGGCCGGGATAGCTGCCGAACTCCTGCTGGAAGCTGTCGCAGGCCTTGCCGAATTCCTGCATCAGGCCCAGCGTCTGCGTGGCCTTGGCGCGCTCCTGCACCTTGCCCAGCGCCGGCAGCAGGATGCCCACCAGCAGGGCGATGATGCCGATCACGACGAGCAGTTCGACAAGGGTGAAGCCGCGGCGGGTGGGGTGGGTCATGGTCTTGAGGTCTCTCGAACGGGTTCTGGACAGATGTCGATCCGAAGCGCGCATCCTACGGGTTCCCCACTTCCGGAAGCGAATCCATGCCACCCCGCACCATCACCTGCCGAACGCCTTCGTACACCCCGCAGGCCACGGCGGTGGCCAGATTCAGGCTGCGGCAATCGGGGTGCTGGCGCATGGGCAGCGCCAGGCGATGATCGGCGCCCTGCGTGCGGGTGATCCATTCGTGCACTTCGGGCGGGGCGCCCGCGGTCTCGCTGCCGAACAGCAGGTGATCGCCGCGCTGGAAGTCCGCCTTCCAGTGGGGCTGCGCGCTGCCGGTGGTGTACAGCCACACGCGCCGCGGCTGCTCGGTGTCGAGATACGCCTGCCAGCTTGCGTGCTCGCGGCAATCGACCAGATGCCAGTAGTCCAGGCCCGCGCGACGGCGCGCCTTCTCGCTCATGTCGAAGGCGATCGGATGGATGATGTGCAGGCGACAACCGGTCACGGCCACGGTGCGGCCCACATTGCCGGTGTTGTTTGGAATCTGCGGATGCAGCAGCACCACATTGAGCAAGGGGTCGTTCATCGTGTGGGTGCCGCGGGCGGTGGTGTGGATGGTGGGGGTGGAGCCGCCGGTGCGCTCGGTGCTGGCTCGGGTGGCTTGGGCGCTGGGGGCAACTTCATGGGCACCTCCACGCGATCGGCCAGCACGTTGCAGTCGGTGCTGGTCATCTGCGATGCGAAGTCCGCGTCGGGCGCCAGCACCAGCGTGATGGGTTGTGAGCGGTCGATCGTTGCCGGCAGCGGTGCGGGGTTCAGCGCGATGGTGGGAATGGTGGCATCGATCCACGCGCGGCCCAGGTCGACCGTGCTGGCACCCTGCACTGCGGTCAGTCGACCCGCCACGGCGATGTCTGGTCGCTGCAGCGTGCCCACGTCGTTCGGAAGCGACGGCACGATGCGCCCGGTCGCTTCGTCCACATCAAGCCTGGCCATCTCCAGCCACATTCGCACCGAGTTCGCGTACTCCGGGTTGGAGACGAACCGCACATCGATCGACGCGGGATCGATCACCAGCAGTTCGAAGCGCGCCGATGCGTCCATCCGGAACGCGTTGGCCGCGTCGCCTGGGCTCTCCATGCGCACCGTCATGGTGCAGGCATAGCGGCCCGGTGCCGCAGGCGCGCGGAAGATGCTTCCGTCGAATTCCCGTGTGCCGGATTGCCCGGTGCGCGTCAGTCGCTCCAGCGATTGGACTGGTGCTTCGCCAAGTTGCGCCTGCACGGACTGGATCGACAGCCTCAATTCGTCGCGCGTGATCCAGGTTGTGGCTTGCGTGGTCGGCAGCGTGACCGTGGCGACCAACGCTCCGTCGGGCTTGCAGGGTTTGGGTGCGCCCGCGTGCAACTGCACATCCGTCAGGCAGCGTTCAAGCAGCGGCGGCAACTGCGCTGGCGTGATCAGGTGCATCTGCTGCATGTCCGTGAGCAGGCGCGCTGCGTCGCCGGCGGCTGCACGGGGGCTGTCCAGAGCGGCAGATGCCGCGGCCAACTGAAGCGCCGGCATCTGCTCGGGAGTGATGCGCCCGGCTTCCAGGCGCTTGCACAACTGCGGGCCCGCCATGCGCGGAGCGTGCGGAAGCAGATCGATCAGCGCGCCGGTCGGCAGCAGCCGACAGATCCAGTTTCCGCCCTGCACCAGACGAGGCACGTTGCCCAGCCACAGCAGGGCGGCAGCGGGAAGCGTGATCGCGATCGCCGCGGCCCATCGCCGTGGATCGCGCTGCCGGGTGGCGGGTCGGAGCGCGGCCGCTGCCTGCAGGTTGGCGCCGCATTCGGGGCACGCGGTCGATCGCGGATTCAGGCCCCGCAACTCGAAGCCGCAGCGGCTGCAGCAGCTTCGCCAGCTGGTCACGCGGCCCCGCCAGGCGCGCACCCACAGCCATGCGGCCAGAAGCGCGAGCAGCAGGCCGATGCCGAAGAGGATGGAAGCGACCGTCGAGAGGGCCATGTGGGCGGCGTGGAAGGCCGTGGCGTGGAAGGTTACACTTCGCCCCATGCTTCCCGTCCTGCTCGTGAATCTGGCTTGGGTCGTGCTGCTCTCGGCCTGGTGCATCGCCTACTTCATCCAGGAGCGTTCCGACCGCGCCAAGGGTGGCCGTTACCTGGCCAACCTGGAGCCGGAACCCAAGGATTGAGTGGCGGCGTGAACCTCTCGTGCGTGCATGGGTGGATCGGCCGTGGCGCAAGGCCATGTGTCGTGGCGCTGCGCGTGCTGGCCGTGCTGTGCGTGTGCCTGTTCGGCGCGCGTGTGGCACGAGCGGCGGAGGCGCCGTCGGCTGACAGCAGTTCGGATGTGCCGCAGGGGTATCACTCTCCGCGCTCCGCGCTGCGGCATTTCGAGAACGGCGTGGTCACGGGCAATCTCGAGCTCGCCATTCACGCGATGGATCTCTCGGAAGTGCCTCCCGGCGTGCGTGACGAGATCGGCGAGCGGTTGGCGTTGCAGCTGGCGCTCATTCTGGAGCGCGTGCCGCGAATGGAGGTCCCGGAGAAGTTCGATGGATCGGTGCTGATGCTGGTGTCAACCACGAGCGGTGACGTGACGCTGCGCGACCATCCGGGCGCCAACGGTGACCGCAACTGGAAATTCTGCGCCAACACCACGCGCGCCACACCAGCCATCTTCCGGCAACTGATCGAGCGCCCACCGCTGACCGAGTCGCTGGCCAACATGGAGCAGGGACAGCCCATTCCCACCTTCATGTGGCGGGCTCCCGAGATCGCGCTGTGGATGAGCGTGCCGCCTGCGTTGAAGCACCGCGTGATGGGTCTGGAGCTTTACCAATGGCTCGGGTTCCCGCTGGTCGCGGTGCTCTCGTGGCTGGTGGCCCTGCTGGTTCGTGTCCCGGTGGAATGGGGCCTGGCTCATCTGTCGCGCAAGGCCGGTGACCGACATGGGGTGGCATGGAGCGGCATCATCCGCAACAGCACCAGCGCGGTGGCGTGGACGGTGTCGTTCCAGGTGGCGGCGTGGCTGGTGCTGACGCTGGGCTTGCCGCTGGAAGCGCTCGATGTGGTGCTGGTGGGACTGCAGGTGGCGAACGTGATTGTGTACACGCGACTCAGTTTCGCCATCGTGGATTTCATCGCCGCGTGGATTTGCGCCCGCGACGAAGCCGGCATCAGCACGCGATCGCTCGACGATCTGCTGGTGGCCAGCGGTGCGCGCATCCTCAAGATCGTGCTGCTGGTCGCCATGCTCGTGTGGGTGGTGGCCATCCTGGGTGCCGAGAGTTCGGTCGATCGACTGCTGGCGGGCCTGGGCATCGGCGGCATCGCGTTCGCGCTGGCGTTGCAGGAGCCGCTGAAGAACTTCTTCAGTTCGCTCGTGCTCGCCGCGGATCGGCCCTTCGGCGTCGGCGATCAGCTGACCTTCGAGGGGGTACAGGGCAAGGTGGAGCACGTGGGCTTCCGAACCACCACGCTGCGCACCAAGCTCAACACCACGCTGGTGGTGCCGAACACCACGCTGGTGGCCACCAAGCTGGACACGCACCCTGGCGACGCGTTCAAGGAATTCAAGGCGGTGCTGCCGGTGGATTTCAGCGTGGA
>CAIPQY010000521.1 GCA_903867275.1 uncultured bacterium
ACCGAGCATGGCCTGCAGGTGCGCGTGGAAATGCGCGATGGCGCGGCCGCCGCGGTGGTGAGCGCCGTGGCGAAGGAGTGCGGCGCCGACATGCTGGTGATCGGCAGCCGCGGCCGCAATCCGATCAGTCGCGTGTTCCTGGGAAGCGTGGCCGACGCCACGCTGAAGCAGGTTTCACTTCCGACATTGGTCGTGCATCCGGGCGATGCGGTGCGCGCACCACGCACCACCAATCTGCTGGTGGGCACCGACTTCTCCCCCGAATCGAACCGCGCCGCGGACTTCGCCATGCGTCTGGCGGCGCCACGCGAACAGGCCACGGTGGGACTGCTGGTGGCCACGCTGCTGCCCGGTCCGTTCACCGGCCTCGAGATGCCCGCCGTGCCCATGGTGGAACCGGGTGAAACCGAAGCGCCGGCGCGCGAGGCGCTGGCACGCCGCGTGAAGGAACTTGCCGGCAACGGCGTGCGCGTGGAAGGCCTCACCTGCCCCGGCTCGCCCGTGGAGGCGATCCGCGACGTGTCCGAACAGCGCAAGGCAGACGTGATCGTGGTTGGAACCACCGCTCCCAGCGGCGCGGCGCGCGTGCTGCTTGGCAGCGTGGCCACCGATCTGGTGCATCAGGCTGATCGCCCCGTGCTGATCGTGCGATGAAGCGACTTGCCACGCTGCTTGCGATCGCGATGCCGATCACGGCCTGCGGCTCGCTGTGGCCACACGAACGCATGCGCGGCCGCTCGGATGCCGGCTTCCTCAGTTCCTACGGCAATCTGGTCGCCGACTACACGCGACCCGACGTGCTGGTGTGGCATCTGCCCAACACCGACTTCGGCGAGTACACCGCCGCGCTGGTGCAGGAGCCGGTGCTGCGACGACGGCCCGACGACTCGCTGCCCTCACCCGCCGACCGCGACGCGCTGTGCCTGAGCCTGCAGACCGCCGTGAAGGCGGCCCTTCGCAAGCGACTGACGATCGTGGAGGACCTGGACGCCGACACGCTGAAGACCCACCGCGTGCTGCGCGTGAAACTGGCCGTGACCACCGCGCTGCAGGATCGCGGCAACACGCCGCCCGACGGCGAGTGTCAGCGCTGGGGCATGGGCCCCGGCCACTTCGCGCTGGAGTGTGAAGTGGTGGATGGCGCGAATGTGCGGCCCATCGCCAAGATGGTTGCGTGGGACCGCGTGCGCGTGATCGATTCGAACCAGCCCACCCCATGGGAACTGATCGCGCAGGACTTCGCCGCGTGGTCGGACGACGTGGCCTGGCTGGTTCAGCCGCCCGCAGGCGTGGCCGCACCGGCATCGGGTGAAGGTGCCGCGGGTGACGAAAAGGTGCCCGAGCCCGGACCCGTCTCCACGTAGACATCGAGCACCTGACCGGGCAGCACGCCGGGGTTTGGCTCGTTGAACGTGTAGATCAGCTGCAGCACGCGCGTGTCGATGCGCTCGGCGTTGTCGCCGGTGAGCGTCTTCTTGGGAATCACCACCGGCACGGTGCGCACGTAGCGAATCGGATACTCGACGCGCTTGCCGCCACGCAGCACCGCCACGGCCTTGCCGTTCGGATCGAAGCGCCATGCGTCGAGCTCGTCCACGTCCACGCGGATGTTGAGCGGCGTGAGCTGTCCGAGCGTGACCAGACCTTCGCTTCCGCCCGACGAAGCCGCCGCAAACTGGCCCGGCCGTGCGGTCACGCGCAGGATGGTGGCGTCGATCGGCGCGCGCACATCGCTGCGATCCAGATCCGTCGAGAGCGCGTTCACCTCGGCCTCGGCCACCTGCACATCGGCCGCGGCCACGGCAAGGTCCT
>CAIPQY010000522.1 GCA_903867275.1 uncultured bacterium
CATGTAGTCCAGATCGAACGATGCGATCCGGATCGCCAGATCAAGCAGACGCTCCGCGACGGAGTACAGGCCTTCGTGCAGGCAGATGCGGGCCAGCGCGTTCAGGCTGCCCGTGTTGCCCGGATCGGCCGCAATGGCCGTGACCAGCGCGGCGGAGACCTTGTCCAGACCGTCGCCCGAGCCCACCTCGTAGCCGGCCAGCGCCTGCGTGGCCTGGGGGAAGCTGGCATCAAGCTGCACCGATTCCTTCAGCCAGCGCGTCCAACCCTCCATGTCACCGCGCCGCTTGCACAGCAGCGAAAGCTCGAAGGCGAGTCGCGAGGCGATGGCGTTGCCGATGCGCTGGCGGGCGGATGGCTGCAGCAGCTTGTCGAAGGCCGCAACGCGCTCGTCGGAAGCCGTTCCGCGTTCGGCCGCATCACACAGTCTGCCGAGACGGATCACCTGATCGTTGGGCTCCAGGCGACCCAACTGATCCAGCGCCGTCTTCATCGCGGCCCGACCGGCAGGAAGGCTTTCATCGGTGGCCTCGGCGATGCCCTGCACCACGCGCCAGCCCTGACTGTTGTTGGGCATCAGCTCGGCCGCGGCGAGCGACACATCCAGTGCACCAAGGAAACTGGCGGCGATGGGGCGGCTGGGCTCCGCGATCAGGCCGATGGCGGCGCGACTCCAGGCCACGCTGAGACGACTGCGGGCCTCCAGATCGACCAATGCATCGGTGCCCAGGGCAAGCGTGGTGAGCAGAAGGGCTGCGGCGACTGGCATCGTGGAGCAAGTGTAGCCGCCGTGGCATTGACACTTGCGACGCCGAACAGGTAGCGTGCTCGGTTCAATGCCCATTCGCCTGCTGATCCTCGCCTTGGCCGCGTCCATGTTCGCCTTCCGGGCCGACACCACGACGCCGCCATCGGCTCCTTCGCTGAAGATGCTGTCCATGTCGGCCGCACCGGATGCCGCCACGCAGCAGGCGCTCGACGCCTATGTGTCCTACCAGTTCAAGCAGATCGCCGAGGCCGATGCCGAAGGCGTGAAGGATGCGCGCACGACGCTGGTGACCATGCTCGGCAAGACCGAGGTGACGCCCGTGTTCCAGCAGGCGTTCCTGTCCGCAGCCAAGCCCAAGGTGGCGTCGATCGTGGATGGCAAGGACGCGTTCCGCATCACGAACGCGCTGCTGGTGCTGCGACAGATCCGTTCGCCGGAAGCGTTCAACCTGGTGCTGGCGCAGGCGAACGTCGCCACCCAGCCTGACGAGCGCGTGCGCATTCAGGCGGCAAGCATGCTGCCAACCATGGTCACGCGCCGCGCGGTGCAGCCGGAGCAGCTGGGCACCATGGCCCGCCGGGTGCGCGATGCACTGGACACCGAAACCTCGTGGGCCGCGGCCGCCGAGGACTTCGACTGCCTGTCGAAGATGGCGGCCGAGGCCGTTCGCGCCAAGCTGGCCGCCGAAGCCGCGAACGTGCGCGGCGAAATGGTGCGCGGGCTGGATGCGGTGCAGGATCGCGTCGACAAGGGCGACAAGGCGATGACCGGCGCACTGATGCGCGCCCTTGTTTCGCTGCGCGACCAGGTGCTGAAGATGTCGGAGCAGGAGCGCAAGCAGCTGGCCGACGCACTGAAGGTTGGACAGGCCGACAACCTGCTCACCCGCATCGCCAAGTCACCGGCACCGACGGGCGAGCCGCTTGCATCGCAGCACACCGCCGTGACCAATCTGGCAAACGTGATCCAGTCGATCCTCGTGCCCAGCCCCAAGAAGGGCTGACCCGCGGCAGGCCCGCCACCCGTGCGCCTGCTCACACCCATCCTGCTGCTGATCGCGCTGATGCTGGGGGCGCTGTGGTGGGATCACGCGCCGCCGCGTGGCGATGTGGTGTTCGCCAACTCCGCCGAGACCTTCACGCTGGATCCGCAGCGACTGTCCTACCAGCATGATGTGCGCACGGCGCGCGCGCTGTTCGAGGGCCTGACCGAGATCGACGGCGTGACCGGCGAGGTGGTGCCCGCCGCCGCCGAAAGCTGGGAGCGCAGCGAGGACGGCCGCACGTGGACCTTTCACCTGCGGCCCGACCTGCGATGGAGCGATGGATCACCGCTCACGAGCAAGGACTTCGTGTTCGCGTGGCAACGCGCGCTGCTGCCCGATCTGGCCGCCGACTACGCGGGCTACCCCATGAACATCCGTGGCGCACGCGCGTTCTTCGCGTGGCGCGCCAAGGCGCTGGAGTCGTTCGCGAAGGGTCCGCGCGGTCAGGCCGCCGCCGATGCGCTGTGGAAGGAGACCACGCAGCGCTTCGCCGAAGATGTGGGACTGCGCACGCCCGATGACCGAACGCTGGTGGTGGAACTGGAGCGACCCGTGGCGTACTGGCTGGATCTGTGCGCGTTTCCCGCCATGTTTCCGGTTCCACAGAAGCTGGTGCAGCGCTTCGGCACCATCGATCCAGGCACCGGCATGGTGCGTCGCGACGCCGGATGGACCAAGGGCGGCGTGCTGGTTGGCAACGGCCCCTTTCGCCTGACCGCCTGGCGACCCAATCGCTCGATGCGCTTCGAGCGCAACCCCCACTATCGCGATGCGGCGCACGTGCCGAGCGCCTCCATCGAGAGCATTCCCATCGAGGATCCGAACACCGCGGTGCTGGCGTTCGAGAACGGCGCGGTGGACTGGGTCACCGACACGCTGGTCGAATACCGCGGCGACATGCTGGAGCAGGTGCGCGCCGGCACGCGCGACAACCTGCATGTGCTGGACGCCTTCGGCACCGACTTCTTCAGCTTCAACTGCAGGCCGAACCTGTCGGACGGGCGACCCAATCCATTCAGCGCCGCGGGCGTGCGGCGCGCCTTCGCGCTGGCGGTGGACAAGCAGGCGCTGGTGGATCGCATCACGCGACTCGGCGAGCGCGTGGCCACCACGCTGGTGCCGCCGGGCGCGTTCGCGAACTACCACTCGCCCGCGGGACTGCCGTTCGATCCGGCGCGCGCGCAGCGCGAGATGGCCGAAGCGGGCTGGACCATGCGCGACGGCGCGCTCCGCGATGCGCAGGGCGAGGCGTTCCCGACGGTGGAGATCATGTATTCGGCCAACAGTCCGCGCTATCGCGACATGGCCTCGGCCATGGCGGACATGTGGCAGCGCGCGCTTGGCGTGCAGTGCTCGGTGCGAAGCCGCGACCAGCACGGCTTCAAGGACGCGCTGAAGCGCGGCGACTTCATGATCGCGCGCGGCGGCTGGTACGGCGACTACGGCGATCCAACCACGTGGCTGGATCTGGCGCGCAGCGACGACGGCAACAACGACCGCAGGTACGCCAACCCGGACTACGACGCACTGCTTGACCG
>CAIPQY010000523.1 GCA_903867275.1 uncultured bacterium
CTGACGCTGCCCGACCTGGCGGTGCGCAAGGGTGAGGCCGTTGCCACGCTCACCGTGCAGCCGATCGCCGGGCCGGTGGCCGCGCTGCCGCTGGCGGCCGAGGGACTGAAGATCCGCAAGGTGACGGTGGGGGGCAAGGCGGTCGAGTTCGCCAGCGACGATCACACGCTGGGCCTGCGCTTTGATCCGCCGCTGCCCGCGGGCACCGACAGCGACATCCGCATCGAGTACGCCATCGAGAACCCGCCCATGGGCCTGAACTTCACGCCCGGCTATCCCGACCGACCCGGCTACCCGGCCGAGGTGCACACGCAGGGCGAGAGCGAGTTCAACCGCGGATGGATTCCGTGCCACGACTTCCCCAACGAGCGCATGAGCACCGAGCTGGTGGTGGATGTGCCCGAGGGCCTGGTGGTGAGCGGCAACGGCAAGCTGGTGAGCCAGGAGACGAAGAACGGCCGCAGCGTGTGGCACTGGCTGCAGGAGAAGCCGCACGTGGCGTACCTGATCAGCATGGTGGCGGGCGACTTTGCGCGCGTGCCGCTGGACAGCAAGCTGAGCGGCGTGCCGATGCAGGTGTGGGTGCCCAAGGATCGCACAGGCGATGTGGAGCGCACCTACGGCCGCACCGACCGCATGATCAAGCTGTTCGAGAAGGTGTTCGGACAGAAGTATCCGTGGGATCGCTACGACCAGCTGGTGGTGCGCGACTTCGGCGCCGGCGGCATGGAGAACACCAGCGCCACCACCATGCATCCGGGCGCGATCCTGGACGAGATCGCGGCGGCCGACGACGACATGGACGGTCTGGTGAGCCACGAGCTGTGCCACCAGTGGACCGGCGACCTGGTCACCTGCAAGAGCTGGGAGCACATCTGGCTGAACGAGGGCTGGGCCACCTACGGCAGCGTGCTGTGGCTGCAGGAGCGCGATGGCGATGTGGCGTACTTCGATTCGCTGCTCGATCAGCACGGCGTGGCCGGCGGCGACAGCACCGATGGCCCGGTGGGCATGGTGAGCCCGATCTACGGCGAGGCGGGGGAGACCTTCCGTCGCGCGCCGAATCCGTATCCGAAGGGCTGCAGCATCCTGGCCATGCTTCGCGAGAAGCTGGGTGACAAGGTGTTCTTCCAGGGCGTGCACAACTACTTCGACAAGTACAAGCTGGACGTGGCCGAGACCGACGACTTCCGCAAGGAACTGGAAGCGGTCAGCGGACTGGGCCTCGAGGGCTTCTTCGACCAGTGGTGCATGCGTCCGGGTTGCCCCAACATCAGCGTGAAGGCGCAGTATGACAGCGCCACGCGCATGCTGTCGCTGAGCGCGCAGCAGACGCAGAAGATCGACGAGCGCACGCCGGCCTTCGATGTGAGCACGCCGGTGATGGTGAAGACCGCAGGCGGCGTGAAGACCTTCGACTGGACCTGGCGCACGAAGGCGGATTCGATGGATGTGCAGCTGGACGGGCCGCCGGAGTGGGTGGCGTTCGATCCGCGGCTGGCCACGCTGAAGACGCTGAAGCAGGACATGCCCATGGCGTGGATGCGCGCGCTGGCGAAGGATGGTCCCACCACGGCCACGCGTCGGCAGGCGGTGACGGCGCTGCGCGGCGACGCGAGCCCCGACACGGTGGCGGTGCTGGAGGCGATCGCCGTCGATCCTGCGCAGCAGCGAAAGCTTCGACAGGAGTGCGTGGACGCGATCGCGGATTTCCAGTGCGAGTCGGGCAAGGCCGCCATCACGCGCATGATGGAGAAGCCGCCCGAACTGCCGCGCGTGTTCGCGGCGGTGTGCAGCGCCACCACGCAGCTGGGTGACAAGCCCAGGGCGGTGGCGTGGCTGGCCACGAACCTGAAGGATCAGAAGAGCTACGCCGTGCGCAACGCGTGCATCAACGCGCTGGCCAAGCTGGAGGCCAAGGACCAGACCGACCTGCTGCTGGCCACCGTGGATGTGCCCAGCCGTCAGCAGGAACTGCAGCAGTCGGCGTTGAACGCGCTGGCGGGCTTCGGCGAGGCCAAGGCGATCGAGCCGGCGTTGAAGGCGGCGGCGTTGGGCAACTTCGACCGCGCGCGGCCGGCGGCGATGAACTGCCTGGCCAAGTTGTGTCCCAAGGAAGAGGACAACGCCACGCGCAAGATGATCATCGAGAAGCTGCTCGTGTGGGTGGATGACCCCGAGAACCGTCCGCAGAACGCGGCGGGCGAGGCGCTGGTCACCGTGAAGGCGAAGCAGGCGCTCGAGAAGCTGGACGCGATCGCCAAGAGCGACCCGAATGCGCAGCGCCGCGACCGCGCGGCCGAGTGGGCGAAGAAGATCCGCAGCTGAAAGAAATGAGGGACGGGGGTCGTTATTGGCCTCGGAGCGGAGCGGCCAATAACGACCCCCGTCCCTCAGTTTCGGACTTTGTTGGCCAGCGCGGCGAGCTGCTCCGGCGTGTCCACGCCGTGGAACTTCGCCTCGCCGATCGCCACGGCGATGTCGTAGCCGTTCTCGAGCACGCGCAGCTGCTCCAGCTGCTCGGTGCGCTCGAGCGGCGTGCTGGGCATCAGCACGAAGGTGGGCAGGAAGGGGCGCCGGTACACGTACAGGCCCACGTGCTTCAGCGGCTTCACGCCTTCCGCCGTGCCATCGCGATTGAACGGCACCAGCGACCGGCTGAAATACAGCGCGCGTCCGTTGGCGCCCACGACGGCCTTCACGATGTTCGGATTGGCCGGATCCTCGCCCGGCATGAACGGACTGGCCACGGTCGCCACCGGCACATCACGGCCGGCGTCGTCGAGCGCCGCCACCGCAAGTTCGATCAGCGTTGGCTCGATGCGCGGCTCGTCGCCCTGCACATTCACCACCAGTTCGCAGTGCAGCGTCTCGGCCACCTCGGCGATGCGGCTGGTGCCGTTGGGGTGGTCGGCACGCGTGATCACGGCCTCGAAGCCCGCCGTGCGTGCTGCCTGGGCGATGCGCTCGTCATCCACGGCCGCGATGACGCGCTGCACGCACTTGGCCTCCGCGGCGCGCCGGAGCGCATGCACGATGATCGGGGTTCCCTCGAGAAGCGCAAGCGCCTTGCCCGGGAAGCGCGTGCTTCCCCAGCGGGCCGGCACCACCGCGATGACGCGCTCGCCGCCCGCGGGAGCGGGGGCCATCAGCCGACGATCTCCTTCACCAGCGCATCCACCTGCTTGCGGCGATCGCGGATGTCGCGATAGGCGATGTTCTTGCGCAGGATGTAGCTGCACATCTCGGCCGCATCGCGCGCGGCCTGCGCGTTCTTCTCGGCCTTGGCCTGCTCCATGAGGCTGATCATCAGGTCGTACTTGATGTCGAGTTCGCGCTCGGCGTTGCCCGCATCGAGCACCTGCACCGCCTCCTTGAACTCGCCTACCGCCTCGCCGTGCCAGCCCTGCGCCGCGAAGCAGCGACCCAGCATGTGCGCGGCGAACACGCGGTACTTGGCCTCGTCCTTGGCCTGCTGGAAGCAGGGCATGGCGTCCTCGTAGCGGCCCAGTTCGAACCAGATGCGACCCACCTCGGCCTTCAGGCCGCAGTCGGTGGGGTACTTGCTCATGCGCTCGGCGAACTCGGTTCCTTCGAGTTCCAGGTTGCCGTCGCGAGCGGCCTTGGCGGCCGCCTTCAGCGCCTCGTCCTGTGGCGCGGCGGTGGCCTTCTCCTGCGCGGCGCGCAGGGCGCGTCGACTCTGCGCGATGCGGATGTCGCCGGCCGCCATGCGGAAGCGATATTCGCCGAGTCGCGTGAAGCCGTCCAGATACACGCGGTGCGCCTCGTCCTCGCTCTCGGGCGTCTGCTTCTTGCGAAGCAGCGTGGCGTACTTCTGCACGTGCTCGGGCACCTCGGGGCGCTCCTCGTAGTCCTTCTTGGCGCGCTCCAGGTTGCGCGATTCCACATCGGCGCCGCCGGCGAGCGAATCCTGCTCGCTCAGCTGCTTCTGCTT
The DNA here is from genome assembly GCA_903867275.1 of uncultured bacterium. Taxonomy (GTDB): domain Bacteria; phylum Planctomycetota; class Phycisphaerae; order Phycisphaerales; family SM1A02; genus SYAC01. The sequence goes on from CAIPQY010000523.1 coordinate 3,956, forward strand.
GTCGGCGTCCTTGATGTTGGCGCGGAAGCCGCCTTCCTGCTGCGAGTTCTTGGCGTAGCCGCCCTGCTGGATGGCGCGCGCAGCGGTGAGCTGCTTGAGCTCGTTGATCAGCGCGGAGTCGCTGGGATCCATGTTCACGGCCGCCTCGCCGCAGATGAACGCCTCGTTCCACGCATCCACGGCGCTGAACAGGGTCTTGCCCTGCACCCACACGCTCTTGGAGGCCTTCTTCGCCTGCTGCGCGCGCAGCAGGTTCAGCACGCGCGGAGCGAGCCACTGGCCCAGCTCCACCTGCTTCAGCTTGCCGGCGAACTCGAGCAGCTTCATCGCGTGCGCGAGGTTGTTCAGGTCCTTCATCCAGATGAACTCGGCGGCCGCCAGCTTGGCGAAGTTGCCGCTGCCGTCATCGACGCTCTTCACGTCCTTGCCGGTGGCCGGCTTGCCGCCCGCCTGGATGTACTTCACCGCCATCTCGTACATGGCGTGGTGCGCGGCCATGTTGCCCGGATCCAGTTTCACCGCGTTGGCGAGCAGCTGCAGGGCATAGTCATGGTTGCCGGTCTGGCCGATGCTCATGCCATGCTGGATGAACTTCGCAGCCTTCTCGGGCTGGGGTTCGGGCGCAGCGCCCTTTGCAGGCTTGGCCGCCGCGTCGCCGGGCTGGCCGGATGCATCACCACCTTTTTTCCATGGAAAGATCACGCGTGTCTCCAGTGTTTCCGGAACCGATGAAGGTAGAAGAGTATCCGAAGGTGGTCAACGCGAGGACGCAGGAGGATGGGGGAGTTACTAGGATTTCGGCGTGAAGAGGCCGCGAGACATCGTGCTGTATCCCCACCCCGTGCTGCGTCAGCGGGCCAAGCCCGTGGCCAGCGTGGATGCGGCGATCCGTGGCCTGGTGGAGGAGATGTTCAGCCTGATGCGCGCCGAGGAGGGTGCCGGCATCGCGGCTCCGCAGGTGGGCGAGGCGCTGCGCATCTTCGTGACCGAGGAGCGCGAGGAGGAGGGGCATCCGGCGCGCGTGTACATCAACCCCGTGCTGAGCGGCTTCGACGGCCAGCTGGAGGAATACGACGAGGGTTGCCTGAGCCTGCCGGGGATTCGCGGCAACATCCGTCGCCCACCCAAGGCCGTGATCGAGGCGATCGACCTTGAAGGCAAGCCCTTCCGTCTGGAAAGCGACCAGTTCATGGCGCGCGTGTGGCAGCACGAGTTCGATCACCTTGAAGGGACGCTGATCCTGGATCGCATGACTGTGCTGGATCGCCTGCGCGTGCGACGACTGGTGAAGGATCTCGAGGCCGACGCGCGTGGCTGAGGTGCCCGCCGCGGCCGTGACCTTTCTTGGAAGCGGCTCGCTGGGCGTGCCAACGCTTGCTGCGCTGCATGCGGCGGGTTTGGTGCACGCGGTGGTGAGCCAGCCCGATCGACCCGCGGGTCGCGGCCTGAAGCTGGTGCCCACGCCGGTGAGCGAATGGGCGCTGGCCAACGGCGTGCGCCTGATCCGCACAGAGAACGCGAACGAGGGCGAGGCGCTGCAGGCGGTGCAGCAGGCCGGCGGCCCGATCGTGGTGGTGGCGTTCGGACAGCGCCTGCTGCCCGCGCTGCTCGAGGGGCGACTGAGCGTGAACCTGCATCCAAGCGACCTGCCCAAGTGGCGCGGCGCGGCGCCGATCCAGCGCGCGATGCTTGCCGGTGAGCGGCGCATCGGCGTGTGCGCCATTCGCGTGGCCGATCGCATGGATGCCGGCAATGTTCTGGAGCGTTTCGCGACCGAGGTGGGTGATGCCGAGACCGCCGGTGAGGCGCTGGATCGCATCGCCGTGGAAGCCGTGCCCATGATGGTGCGCGTGGTGCGTCGCCTGCTTGCCGGTGATGCCGCGGGCGAGGTGCAGGATGAATCGTGCGTGTCGCGTGCGGCCAAGCTTTCGAAGGCCGACGCCAGCGTGCACTTCACCGACAGCGCCGAGCGCGTGCGTCTTCGCGTGAATGGCCTGCAGCCGTGGCCCGGGTGCACGGTGCGCGTGGCGGGGCAGGAACTGCGACTGCTGCGCGTGGGTGCGGGCGCGGGCCGAGGCCGCGCGGGCGAACTGCTGGCTGATGGCTCGATCGCCTGTGGCGATGGCAGCGTGCTTCCCATGCTGGTGCAGTCGCCCGGCGGCAAGGCGATGGCGTGGAGCGTGTGGATGCGCGGGCAGCGCGTGCAGCCGGGCGTGATGGTGGAGAGCAACTTTCCCGCCGGGCCAGTGTCGTGAGCGAGGGGCTTCGCAGCGCGGATCTGGACTACCCGTTCGATCCGCGGCACATCGCCACGCAGCCGGCCGAGCCTCGCGATGCCGCGCGCATGATGGTGGTGGAGCGCGCCAGCGGTGCCGTGCATCACGCGCATGTGCGCGACCTGCCGCAGTGGCTTCGAGCCAGCGACACGCTGATCGTGAACCGCACGCGTGTGGTGCACGCGCGCCTGCTGCTGCGTCGCGAGCGTGACGGGCGTGAACTGGAGGGCCTGCTCGCCGCGCCGTTGCCGGGCGGTGCGTGGTTGCTGCTCGCCAAGGGCGGCAAGCGGCTTCGCGAAGGCGATCGACTGCAGCTGCTTGGCGAGTCGCACGAAGGCGCGGCCTGCCTGACCTGCGTGCAGAAGACGGATGAAGGCTGGCAGGTGCGCTTTGA
>CAIPQY010000524.1 GCA_903867275.1 uncultured bacterium
CGTCTTCACGTATGACATGAACAGCGCCTGATCGCAGGCCACCAGATCCTCGGCGCGCATGCGTGGGCGCGCGGCCAGCAGCGGCGGAATGGCTTCGGCCCACTCGCCGCGAAGTTGATGCAGGCGGCCAACATAGCGCTCGGTCAGGCCCGACTCGGAGAAACCGTTGCCGAGCAGGAAGTTGCCCTCGGCGATCGCCGCCGCCGCTTCGGCGCGATCCTGCTCACTGAGCGAACCTCGCTCCTTCTCACGGCACGCGAGCGTGAAATAGATGTATTCGAGGTGCCAGGAGGTGTACGCCGGCACCTGCGTCTGCGCGATCTCGTACAACGACCGAGCCGCCGCCACCTTGTCATCGCGCAGCAGCACGCGTGCCACCATGCCGGTGAGCGGCCGCATGCCGCCGGCGTGTGGAGCACTGGACTGCCACTCCGTCGCCGCCGTTCGGACACCGGGCGACATGGTGGCCTCGAACGCCTTGCACGAGCCTTCGAAGCGCGCGAACGCCTGAGGATTGGAGCGCTTCATGAAGGGCACGCCGAACAGCGTTCGCAGCGTGTGATTCACGCGGTAGGTGTCCCACTCGTTGGCGTGCAGGCGATCGGCATACACCTTCCATTCAGGCAGGGCCGCCAGAGCGCCAGAGTCCACCGCCAGTTTCGCGGGAAGTGCCGACATGCATCGCACGATGGCGCGCGCCACCTCGGCCTGCCCACGCAGAGACGGATGCACGTGATCATCGAGCAGTTCCCAGCCGGTGGCGCCTTCGGGCGAGAGATCGCGGAATCGCTCCGCCACGTCACACAGTACCGCGCCCTTCGCAGCAGCGGCATCACGGATGGCCTGCTCGGTCTGGCTGATCGGGCGCCACGGCATGGTGTCCAGATCGCGGGCGCGAAGAAAGGACTGCCTGGCACCCTTCGCATCACCCGCGGCGAGCTGGCTGCGTGCCAAGGCGAACTGCGTCATGGCACTGCGCGGCGCACGCGAGGCCGCCGCGCGAAGTGCGTCCACGGCACCGGCATTCGTCGCATCCGAAGTCAGGCGCGCCAGGTCGGACTTGGCCGCAGCATCAAGCCCCTGCTGATCGTCTTCGCCCAGCGGCGCAAGACCCGCCTCGTTGCTGGCCGTGGTGCACACAAGCGCCTCCACCCCCGCCGCCTTCACGTCCGACAGCATGCGCTCCAGATTCGTGCGCAGATTGCGCGCCGCCGCCGCGCGCAACGGCGAATCCGACGCGATCACCGTCTGCCCGATCATCTGCTCCATCAGCGTGCGATTCTGGTCGGCGCCCTGGCGCAGCAATCCTTCGACCACCTGCACCAATGCCAGACCGCGCGCCGCGCGCATGAGTGGCAGCGCCCAGGTTGGCATGGTGCCTGATGCATTGATCGAGGCCGTGCCGTACGCACCGAAGAATTCGTTGTTGCCCACGTAGAAGATGAACAGGTCGGGTTCGTACCGCAACGCATCGCGCACCTGATAGATCAGCGGAAAGCTGGCGATCGCGGTGGTTCCCATGTTCACCACTTCCACGCGCCGATCGGGCCACGCATCGGAAAGCATGGACTGCAGGAAGGCCGACATCGCCAGATTCGACGGCTGTGGATAGCCCTTCGCCGCCGACTCGCCGATCAGCACGATGCGCACGGTGCCCGCCGGCTTGGGCATGCAGAAACTCGATTGTTCCGCATACCCCGGGCGCGATGGATTGGCGAAGAAGTACGGCTTGCTGGCCGCGGGCTCCACGATGCACAGCTGCGCACCCGACGGAAGCGTGCCCACGCGACGGATGAACTCGGGATAGCCACCCCAGCCAAACATGCGCAGCGCAAGTTCGATCACCGCCAGCAGCACCAGCGGAAGTGTGATCGTGATCGCGATGAACAGCGCGCGCTTCCACGCGGGCAAGGGCTGCGCATGCAGTTCGGGGCTGGTCGAGTCAGTCGCCATCAGAACTGCCGCTCCGGATCATGGCGCGTGCGCGGCAGCGGCTTCCACATGGATTCCCCTGCCACTGGTTCGCGAAGCTTCAGACGATCACGGCCCAGCAGCCGCGCCGCCACGCCGAGCGGCGTGATGACGAGGAAGAAGACGATCGCGAGCGCCACCGTGCCGATCACGGTGCCAACGGTCCACACGAATCCCATCCATGCCCAGTAGGCCGGCAGTCCGATCCGCGTGCCCGTGCCCGCCGTCACCAGCGCGAACGCACCGAAGCTCCACAGCAGGCGCCCCATCGGATGCATGGTGCGGAACACGCCCCAGTCCACGAACTGGAACAGCGCGCCCATCACGCCGAGCGCCAGCGCCGTGCGCAGGGCCCAGCGCCGGAGTTCGGCAGGCGAAGGATGCCAGTGGATCGTGATCATCGAGGGCCTGGTTGGATCAGAACAGCGTGTAGATGTAGGGCGCGATCGAGCTGCCACCAGCAAGGATCAGTGCGCCCGCCAGCAGCAGCACAAGCAACACCGGGATCAACAGATAGGCCTTGTGGGTGAACACGAAACCGGCGAGTTCGGAGAGGAAGGATCGGCGCTTCATGGTTGCTGGCTCGGCATCAGGGTCATCGGCACGGCATCAATCCGGCTTGAAGGAACGTTTGTACGCCTCGGCCCCCGCCATGGGCGGCTGCCCTTCCTTGCGCAGGATCTGGTTGCCCACCACCAGCACATCCATGTCGGTGAACATGAAGCAGCGATAGGCATCGCCCGGGTCGTGCACGATGGGCTCGCCGCGGATGTTGAAGCTGGTGTTCACCAGCACCGGGCAGCCGGTGCGCCGCTCGAAGGCCTGCAGGATGGCGTGGAAGCGCGGCGAGGTGGCCGCGTCCACCGTCTGCACGCGCGCGGAATTGTCCACATGCGTGATGGCCGGCACGTCGCTGCGGATCTGCTTCAACTTGTCGATGCCGGTGGGTGCGGCACCACCTGCCTCCGGCGTGCGCAGATGCTGCCCCGCCACGGGCGCCACCAGCAGCATGTACGGGCTGTCCGCCTGCAGATCGAACCACTCCGATTGCCGGCCCGCCATCACCGCCGGTGCAAACGGGCGGAACGACTCGCGGAACTTGATCGCCACATTCATGCGGCGCTGCATGGTGACGTCGCGTGGATCGCCAAGAATGGAGCGGTGTCCAAGCGCGCGCGGGCCGAATTCGGCGCGGCCCCAGAAGTGGCCCACGATGCGGCCGGCGGCCAGTTCCGCGGCGATCGCTTCGGACAGCGCGGCGTCGTCAAGCGTTTCGTGCACCGCATGCATGGCATCCAGCGCGGCGCGGATTTCCGCGTTCGTGTGCGAGGGACCGAGATAGGACCCCTGCTGTGCATCACGCGCGTCCGGCGTTCGCGGCTTGCTGAGGTGCCCATGCCAGTGCATCAGGGCGGCACCAAGCGCACCACCCGCGTCGCCCGCCGCAGGCTGGATCCACAGGCGCTCAAACGGGCCTTCGCGCAGCAGCCGGCCATTTGCGACGCAATTCAGCGCCACGCCGCCGGCCAGACACAGGTTGCGCTGCCCGGTGCGCGCGTGCACATGGCGCGCCATGCGAAGCACGATCTCCTCGGTCACGGCCTGGATGCTCGCAGCCATGTCCATCTCACGCTGCGTGAGCCGGCTCTCGGGGTCGCGCGGCGGACCCTCGAACAGCTCGCTGAAGCGCGGGCCGGTCATGGTGAGGCCTGCGCCGTAGTTGAAATACCGCTGGTCCATCCAGAAGGATCCATCGTCGTGCACGCGCACAAGCTTCTGCAGGATCAGATCCTTGAAGCGCGGCACACCGTAGGGCGCCAGACCCATCAACTTGTATTCGCCGCTGTTCACGCGGAATCCGCAGTGGTAGGTGAACGCGCTGTAGAGCAGGCCGAGCGAATGCGGAAAGCGCAGCTCCTCATGCAGGTCGATCGCGTTGCCCCGCCCAACACCCCAGCTTGCGGTGGTCCACTCCCCCACCCCATCGAGCGTGAGAATGGCGGCTTCCTCGAAGGGACTCGGATGGAACGCGCTTGCGGCGTGTGACTCGTGATGCGTGGTGAAGAAGATCGGGCCCGCGTAGTCGCCGCCCAATCCAGCGTCGATCTCGCGCGGCAGGTGCAGCTTCTTCTGCAGCCACTGAGGCATGCTTCGCAGGAACGAGGCGAAACCGCGCGGCGCGAAGGCGAGCGACGTCTCCAGGATGCGCTCGAATTTCAGCATCGGCTTCTCGTAGAACACCACCGCATCGAGCTGGCTCGCCGTGATGCCCGCCTGCTGCAGGCAGTGCCCCACGGCATGCGTCGGAAAGCGCTCGTCGTGCTTGCGGCGCGTGAAGCGCTCCTCCTGCGAGGCCGCCACGATGCGCCCGTCGCACACAAGGGCGGCGGCGCTGTCATGGAAGAATGCGGAGATGCCGAGGATGTGCATGAAGGCGCCGCCGTTCAAAGAATAACCCCGATGCGAGGGATGCTCGCACCGGGGTTGGATTCAAGTCAGTCGAGGCGACTCAGGCCTTGCGACGACGGGCCAGCAGGCCCGCAGCGCCGATCAGCGCGATCGCGCCCGGGGCCGGCACGGCACCCAGCGTGTAGCTGAAGCTCGTGGAGGGACCCGAGTTGTACGCATCGCCCCAGTTGGACACGGCGAAGTTGGGGTTCGCCAGCGCGTCGATGGCGCTGTCGCCGCTACCGCCGCCCGAGCTGTAGGCATCGAAGCTGAAGGTGTCGCCGATCGACATGCCAAGGCTGGCGATCGACACGCCGTAGGTGATGGTGCTCTGTGCACCGGCCGACAGCGAGAAGACGCCGAAGTTGCCGTTGTAGGTGGCGCCAGTCAGGCCCCAGCTGGTCTGGTTGCTGCGGTTCTCAGCGCCGCCACCGCTATCAACCCAGCTGCCGATCCAGTTGGTCATGCCGCCGTTGGCGCTCATGGTGATCGGACGAGCCCAGCCGTCGCTGCTGCTGGTGCCGTAGCCCTTGTTGTTGGCGATGCCGATCATGAACTTGCCCCAGTCGACGCTGCCGATGTTGCCGTTCACGGTCAGCTGGAACACCACGTCGGTCGCCGTGTGGGACACTTCCATCTTCACCAGGTCGAGCGTGCCGTTGCCGGTGGCCAGATTCGGATTGATGTCGTTGATTGCGTCGTTGAAGGTCACGCCGGGGGTGGCGTTGGCCTGCAGGGCGAGTCCGGTGAGCAGCGCGGTGGCCGCAACGGGGAGAGCGAGGCGAGTGAACATCTGGAATTCTCCTGAAAGGAACGCTCAGAGCGGGCTCTGAGAGCGATGCAGCGATTTGCACCGAGGGGACTTGGGATGCCCCGCCATGGGGAATGGCGGGGAGGGGAAGTGATTCGAAGCGCGATCAGGGGGGCTGAACGCGTGCACTGAAGATGCCACGGATTCAAGCTGACGCAAATTGCGAGATTTGATAATTCCCTCACCACACCGAATTTCCAGCGCGCCGAGTTGGCTAGAACACGCGAGCGCCACCGCACCCGCGCGAACGGGCCGGGCACTTGTCGGGACCCCGGGCCAGCTGCATGAGTCCAATAACGACCCCCGTCCCTGTTACGCGGACTTAGTGCGGGAGCGGGAATTTGTTGCAAAATGCGCGGATCTCGCTTCGAACAGCGGCGTTCACGGCGGCATCTCCCTTGCCAGCCATCACGCGATCAAGCCAAGCTGCAACCAGCTTCATCTCGGGCTCCCGCAGACCACGGGTGGTGAGCGCCGGGGTGCCCAGACGCAGGCCGCTGGTGACCATGGGCGGGCGCGGGTCGTTGGGAATGCCGTTCTTGTTCACGATGATGCCGGCGTCCTCAAGCCACTTCTCGGCATCGGCGCCCGTGAGCGCGGCATCGCGGGGCTGCAGATCGACCAGCATCACATGGTTGTCGGTGCCACCCGTGCACAGGCGGTAGCCGTGCGACTGCATGGCGGTGGCCAACGCCTTGGCATTGGCGACAACCTGCTCGCAGTAGGTCTTGAACGACGGCTGCAGTGCCTCGCCGAACGCCACCGCCTTGCCCGCGATCACGTGCATCAGCGGGCCGCCCTGACTGCCAGGAAACACCTTGCGGTCGATCTTGGTGGCGATCTCCTCGTTGTCGCACAGCACCAGGCCTCCGCGCGGACCGCGCAGCGTCTTGTGCGTGGTGGTGGTCACCACATGCGCATGCGGGAACGGACTGGGATGCACGCCGGTGGCCACCAGGCCCGCGATGTGCGCGATGTCGGCCATCAGAACGGCGCCCACCTTGTCGGCGATGGCGCGGAATCGCTTGAAATCGATCACGCGCGAATACGCGCTGTAGCCGCAGATGATCATCTTTGGCTTCGTCTCGATGGCGATCTTCTCGATGGCGTCGTAGTCCAGCAGCTCGGTCTTGGGATCGAGGCCGTATTCCACGATGTCGTAGAAGGTGCCGCTGAAGTTGGGCTTCAGACCATGGCTCAGGTGGCCGCCACTCTTGATGGGCAGGCTGAGCACGCGATCACCAGGATTGAGCAGCGCCATGAACGCCGCGATGTTGGCGTTGGCGCCGCAGTGCGGCTGCACATTGGCGAACTTGCAGCCAAACAGCTTCTTCGCGCGATCACGCGCCAGATTCTCGATCTGGTCATGGAATTCGCAGCCGCCGTAGTAGCGCTTGCCGGGGTAGCCCTCGGCGTACTTGTTGGTCATCCAGCTGCCCACCGTGTGCATCACGGCAGTGCTGACATGATTCTCGCTGGCGATCAGTTCCAGCGTGCTGGCCTGACGATCGGCCTCCCCCGCCATGATGCGCTCCACCTCGGGATCGGCTTCGTGCAGCATGGCCAGCAGGCCGCGCGAAAGTTCGTCAAGAGGCGTGGCGGCCGGGGCGTTGGCGGTGGCGTGCGTCATGGGCGGAATGGTAGCCGCCACAGGCTCAGAAACCGACCGCTTGGCCGTCACGCCGCGGATCGCTGGCACCGATGAACGCGCCGTCGATCCGCCAGGCCATCTGCGCGCCGCCGAAGAACACGCTGCCGTCGGCTGGCTCGAAGTCCACCCGGTGACCGCGCGCCCGCAGGCCCTCCACGGTGGCTTCGGGAATGCCCCGCTCCACGCGCACGCTGCCGTCATCCATCACCTGCCAGCGCGGCGCATCGATCGCCGACTGCGGATTGAGACCCTGATCCACGATGCGCACCACCACCTGCAGATGACCCTGCGGCTGCATGGCGCCACCCATCACGCCGAACGCAGCGAGTGGCGAGCCCCGGCGCGTGAGGAAGGCTGGAATGATGGTGTGGTACGGCCGCTTGCCCGGGCCGTATTCATTCGGATGCCCGGGCTCCAGCGAGAAGCAGGCACCCCGGTTCTGCATGGCGATGCCGGTGCCTGGCACGACAACGCCCGAACCGAAGCCCTCGTAATTCGACTGGATCCAGCTCACCAGATGGCCACCTTCGTCGGCGGCGGCCAGATACACGGTGCCCGACTTCGGCAGCGGCGTGGGCGTCCAGTCACCGGCGCGATCCATGCGGATCGCGCGCGCACGCGCAGCCAGCGCCTGCGGTGCCAGCAACTGCGACGCATCGGCCGGCGCACGATCGGGATCGCAGATCCATTGCCGCGCATCCACGAAGGCGGCACGCATGGCCTCGATCTGCAGATGCAGCGAGTCCACGCCATCGACCTGCATGGAGGCAAGATCGAAGTGCCGAAGCATGCCCAGCGCGAGCAGCGCGGCAAGCCCCTGCCCATTCGGCGGAAGTTCGTGCAACGCCACGTCGCGATAGTCGATCGACCAGGGCTCCACCCACAGCGGCGCATGCGACGCAAGATCCGCGGAACGCATGGCGCCACCTTCGGCGCGCGCGGCGGCGTCGATGCGATCAGCCAGTTCGCCGCGATAGAACGACTCCCCCTTCGTGCGTGCGATGGACCGCAGGGTGGCCGCGTGATCAGGCAGCCGCACGATTTCGCCCACCGCAGGCGCTCGACCATTGGGTGCGAATGTGGCCATCCATGCCGGGAATTCTCCGTACCGCGACACCGCGCGCGCCCACCCCGCGGCGGCCATCGGACTCACCGGATAGCCCTGGGTTGCCGCGCGAATCGCCGGCTCCAGCAGACGCTCGAACGGCAGCGTCGCGCCGCGGGCATGCATGGCAGCCCAGCCCGACACGGCACCCGGCACCGTGACGGCGTTCCACCCGAGGCGCGACATTTCGCGCGCATCGCCGAATGCGCTGCGTGCCAGCCCCGCCGGCGAGCGACCGCTGGCGTTCAGGCCCTGCAGCGATCCGTTCCAGGCGATCGCGAACGCGTCGCTGCCGAGTCCATTGGCGGTGGGTTCGACCACGGTCAGCATGGCGGCCGCACAGATGGCGGCGTCGATGGCATTGCCACCATCATGGATCGCCTGCAATCCCGCCTGTGCGGCAAGCGGCTGCCCGGTGGCCACGATGTTGCGTGCAAGCACCGGCATCCGCTGCGATCGATAGGGAAAGTTCCAGTGCATGCGAGCAGCCTATGCCCACCTTCTATCCTGCGGCGATGCTGCAACTGCGAACCAGACACGGCATGATCGAGATCCGGCTTCCGGACGACGCCGCACTGGCGCGCCGGGTTGAAGCCGCGGCCCGCGCGTGCCTTCGAGGTCGCGCTCCAGACGCCGACCTGCCGCTGCCGCGCGGTACCCCCTTCCAGCGGGCGTGCTGGAGAGCGGCCCGAGCGATTCCCCGCGGCCAGACCCGCACCTACGCCTGGCTCGCCCAGCGCGCGGGCAGCCCAAAGGCCGTTCGCGCGGCAGCGCAGGCGATGCGGCGCAATCCGTGGCCATTGGTGATTCCCTGCCACCGGGTGGTTGGGGTGCGCGACATCGGTGGTTACGCGGGCAGCCGCGACCCAGCCAGCGCACAGATTTCCATCAAGAACTGGCTGCTTGCACGCGAAGCGTGAGGCCGATCTGGCCGATGGATTCCGCTACGATTCTCGTCTTTCCACAGGAGACACACGCAGATGAAGCTCACCATGGTCGGAACCGGTTACGTGGGATTGGTCACTGGCGCCTGCTTCGCGGCCATGGGCAACGAGGTGGTGTGCCTGGATGTGGACCCGCGCAAGATCGAGCTGCTGCGCAAGGGCGAGAGCCCCATCTACGAGCCCGGCCTGAGCGAGATGCTGCAGAAGAACATCGCCGCCAACCGGATCCGCTTCACCCTGGACAAGGCCGAGGCGTATCGCCACGCCGAGACCATCTTCATCTGCGTGGGCACGCCGAGCGACGAGGACGGCAGCGCCGACCTGCAGTACGTGCTGGCCGTGGCGAAGGACATCGCGGATGAGCTCGAGCGCATCGGCCCCGGCGGCAAGACCAAGACCGTGGTGGTGAAGAGCACGGTTCCCGTGGGCACCAGCCACAAGGTGCGCGACCTGATCAGGAGCCGCACCAAGGTGCCCTTCCACATCGCCGACAACCCGGAGTTCCTGAAGGAAGGCGATGCCATCACCGACTTCAACAAGCCCGATCGCGTGGTGTGCGGCGTGGAGAGCGAGGAAGCCGGCAACGTGATGCGCGAGCTGTACGAGCCGTTCGTGCGCCAGGGCCACCCGATCCTGATCATGGACGTGCGCAGCGCCGAGATGGTGAAGTACGCGAGCAACGCCATGCTGGCGTGCAAGATCAGCTTCATCAACGAGATGGCCAATCTGTGCGAGAAATACGGCGCCGACGTGAACAGTGTGCGCAGCGGCATGTGCGCCGATCGCCGCATCGGCGACCAGTTCCTGTACCCCGGCCTGGGCTACGGCGGCAGCTGCTTCCCCAAGGACACGCTGGCCGTGGTGGGCATGGGCAAGGCCGTGGGCTTCGACTGCAAGCTGAACGCGGCGGTGCATGAGGTGAACCAGGATCAGCGCACGCACTTCTGGCAGAAACTGCTCGCGGAATTCCCGGGTGGCCTGAAGGGTCTCACGCTGGCCTTCTGGGGCGTGGCGTTCAAGCCGCGCACCGACGACATCCGCGAGGCGCCCAGCATGACGCTGATGCAGCGCGCGCTGGATGCCGGCGCGCACGTGCGCGCCTTCGACCCGGTGGCGATGGAGAACCTGTCGAAGGAGATGCCGATCGTGCATCGCGCCGCCGACATGTACGACTGCCTCAAGGGCGCCGACGCGCTGGTGATCTGCACCGAATGGCGCGAATTCCGCTCGCCGGACCTGGATCAGGTGAAGGCGCTTCTGAAGCGCGCGCTGATCGTGGACGGACGCAACCTGTATCGCTGCGAAAGCATGCAGGCGCACGGCTTCGACTACGCGAGCGTGGGCCGCGCCACGGCGCGCGGCGCGAAGCGCTGAAACGCCGCTGAATCGCGCTGGAACAACGCGCGGGCGTTCCGTCAAGGGCCAAACACACGCATTCCGTCGGGTTTTTTGCGTGTTTTGCGTGCGCCCGAGCGTTTGGGTCGGGAAAAACCGCCACTTTTATGCCTTGCACCACTTGAGGCGGGAAAACAAGCCCGTTACAGTGCGCTCTTCAACCGGCTGGGGAGCCGGAAGAACACGCAAACCAGTTCGCACGGCGGACGCCGCGCGACGAAACACTTAGGAAAGGATTCCCCACCATGGCAAAGACCGCCACCAAGAAGAAGCCGTTCAAGGCCGTTCCCGCAAGCAAGCGTCGCAGCAAGGGTGACACCTTCAAGACGATCGCCGCCTACACCGAGCTGAAGAACAGCAAGGTGAAGGAAGTGTTCGAGACGCTGACGACCATCATGGTCGCTGACCTCAGCAAGGGCTGCGGCGAGTTCAACTTCAACGGCCTCATCAAGCTGAAGACCGTGAAGAAGCCCGCCACCCCGTCGCGCAAGGGTCGCAACCCCTTCACCGGCGAAGAGATCACGATCAAGGCCAAGCCGGCCAGCCGCAAGGTGCGCGCTCGCGCCCTGCGCGCCCTGAACGGCCAGATCTGAGTTCGCTCAGTTCTTGCAACGATCGACACACGGCCCCGCTTTGGCGGGGCCGTGTTCGTTTTGGCGTCAAGACTGGATCGATGCGCCGCGGCTGCGGCGCCCTTCAACCGATCAGCGCGCGCAGCGAACCATGCTCCGCCTGCAGCCGCTCGCGCGCCTGCGCAAGGTCGAGCCCAAGCCGCTGCATCACGATCGCCTGCTTCAGCTTCATGTCGGCCGCCTGCAGCGCCGCGAGCGCCGCCGGTCGATCCAGCGCCGGACAGAAGCGCATCAGGATGCGCGCCGCGCGATCGACCAGCTTGTCGTTGGTGGCGGCCAGATCCACCATGAATGCGCCGTGGGTCTTGCCCAGGCGCACGAAGGCGGCCGTGGTGATCGCGTTCAGCGCAAGCTTGGTGGCCGAGCCCGCCTTCAGACGCGTGCTGCCGCTCAGGATCTCGGGGCCGGTGTCGAGCACGATCAGGCGATCGCAGTCGGGCGGGCAGTCGCGCGGGCTGCACACCAGCATGCCCGTGGCCGCGCCGCGCGCCTTGGCGAGGCGCAGGCCGCCCAGCACCCACGGCGTGGTGCCGCCGGCCGCGATGCCCAGGAAGGTGTCCCCCGCACGCAGGCCGATGGCCTCGAAATCGGCGGCGGCGCCGTCGAATTCATCCTCGCGCCGTTCGCTGCTTCGTCGCAGTGCCCCGTCGCCACCGGCGATCAGTCCCACCACCTGCGACGGATCGCTCTGGAAGGTGGGCGGACATTCGCTGGCATCGAGCACGCCCAAGCGCCCGCTGGTGCCCGCACCGCCGTACACCAGGCGTCCACCGGCGCGCATGCGCGGAACCAGCTGCTCCACGAATGCGCCAAGCTCATCGGCGGCGGCGTGCACCGCGTGCAGCACCGCCTCGTGATCCTCGGTCATCAGTCGCACGATCTGCGGCGCCAGCATGCGATCCAGATCCGTGGACTTCGGGTGCACATGCTCGGTGCGCACATGGCCGCGATCGGGCGGAAGCGTCATGGCTTCGCGGCCTCGGGCGCGACCGTTCGTGGCACGGCCACATCGAGCACCCCAAGCCGCCGCAGCAGGAAGCTCCACTTGGCGCTGCGATACATGGGCGCATGAATGCCGTGATCGCTGGTGGGGAAGATGAGCATCTCGAAGGGAATGTCGGCGTCCTGCAGCGCCTTGGCCATCTGCATGGTGTTGGCTGGATGCACATTGTCATCCACCATGCCGTGCAGCAGCAGCAGGCCGGTGCGAAGGTCGGATGCGCGACACGGAAGGCACGCCGCCTTGTAGCCCTCGGGATTTTCCTGCGGCGTGCGCATCCAGCGCTCGGTGTAGATGGTGTCGTAGTTCTTCCAGTCGGTCACCGGCGCGCCGGCCACCGCGGCGCGGAACAGATCGGGGTATCGCAGCGCGCACGACGCCGCCATGGTGCCGCCATAGGAGTGGCCGTAGATGCCCACGTTCGCCTTGTCCACGTAGGAACGATCGCCCAGCGCGCGCACGGCCGCGGCCTGGTCATCGACATCGGGGCCACCCAGCTTGAGGTAGGTGGCGCTCTCGAAGGCCTTGCCCCGACCCTTGGTGCCGCGATTGTCCACCTTTGCGATCAGCACGCCGAACGCCACCTCGGCAGGCCCTGGATCGAAGCGACCCGTGATGGCCTGCGAGTGCGGGCCGCCGTAGGTGTCGATGACCAGCGGATAGCTGCGCGAAGCGTCGAAATCGGGCGGGAAGAACAGCGTGCCCCACAGCGTGGTGGTGCCGTCGGCGGCCGCGCAGGTGAAGAGCTCGGGCGCCTTCAGCGTGTTCTTCTCGAACACGCCGAGGTCGCTCTCGGCCAGCGTGGCCAGCGGCTTGGCCGTGCCGTCGGCGGCGAACAGCTGCGTGACGGGCGGTTCGGCGGGCGTCTCGCCACGGGCCACGAAGCGCGATCCATCGGGCGACACGCTGATCTTCGACCAGCCTCGCTCGGGCGGCGTCAGTCGCACGCCCCCGCTTCCATCCAGCTTCACGCGATGCAGCTGCGCCAGCATGGGCACATCGGCGCTGAAGGCCGTGTACCACACCGCACCGTCCGCATCATCCACGCGAAGCACCTCATCCACAGGGAACGCATGCGCGGTGAGACGGATGCAGAAGGTCGGATCCGAGAGTCTGCGCAGTTCCAGGTTGCGGAAGCCCGCGTGTTCGCTTCCCCAGATGAAACGATCGCCATCGGCCAGCATGCGCATGAGCGGCCGGTTCTCCTGGAAGGTGGGCTGCGTCTCCTCCACGATCACCTGCGTGCGGCCGCTGAGCGGATCGGCAAGCACCAGCTGCAGGCGATCCTGATGCCGGTTGGTGCGATTGAACAGAAGCCCACGCTCGCCCGGCGCGAAGCGCACCCCGTAGATGTACTGCTCCGCGTCGTCGCCCACATCGATCGTGGCGATGTGCCCCGTCTTGCGATCGAGCACCAGGATGCCGGCGACCGGGTTGGGGTCGCCGGCCTTCGGGTAGCTGCGCGGCGCAGCGCTGGTGCGCAACTTGTCCCAGCCCGTGGGCAGTTCGTAGGTGGGCGTGCGCGAACCATCGAAGGCGTAGAAGGCGAGGAAGCGACCATCGGGGCTCCACCACATGGCGTCGTCCTGATCCAGTTCCTCGCCGTACACCCAGTCGGCGGTGCCGTAGGCAACCCCGGGCAGGTCGGGCGTGGGCGCGATCACCGGCGTTGACTTGCCGCTGGCCACCTCGATCAGACGAACGCCGCCATCCACATGCTCCGCACGCCAGGCACCATCAGGGCTGGTGGCGCGCGTGCGCTGCTTCGCGCGACCAGCGGGTGGATCGACGGGCGCTGCAGATGCCGGCTTGTCGTGCGTGGGTTCCTCGGCGGGCTTCGCCTCGCCGCCCTGCATGCCGATCAACAGCCACGAAGCGCCGCGGCGGAACACCACGCCTTCGGGCGTCCACTGCACATCGCCCACCCGGCCATCCTGCCCGATGGCGCGCAGCGTGCCCTGCAGTTGCCGCACGCGCTCGGCGCCGGGCAAGTCGTCGAATCGATCGAAGGCCGCGGCGAACGCCGTCGCCAGCAGCGTGAACATGGCCGTGACCACGGCGCACACGCCAGGCTTCGATGCAGCGCGACGAGCGGTCATCCCACCTTGGCCGCGTGCTGGAAGCGCTGCATGCGCTCGTTGATCTGCTTCGCGTCGAGCCGTCGCAGGCGCTCAAGGCCGAATGCCTCGATGGTGAAACTTGCCATCACCGTGCCCCACGCCATGCCCTGCTGCACCGTGGCCAGATCGCCGTTGCCGGTGCGCGCGACATGCGCCATCAGACCGCCCGCGAAGGTGTCGCCCGCGCCGGTGGGATCCACCACCTGCGTGGCATCGGCCGGATACGCGGGCAGCGTGGCCACGCCCTCGCGATGCACCAGGATCGCGCCGTGCTCGCCCTTCTTCACCACCACGAAGCGCGGCCCCAGATCCAGGATCGCCTTGCCCGCACTGACGGCGTTGCGCGCCTCGGTGAGCTGCATCGCCTCCTGATCGTTCAGCACCACGCCGTCCACCTCGCGGAACAGCGCCAGCAGTTCAGGGCGCGCGACGTTGATCCACAGATCCATCGTGTCGCACACGGCGAGCGCGCGCTTGGGGAACTGTCGCAGCAGATCGAGCTGCACCGAAGGATGCGTGTTGCCAAGAAACACGAAGCGGCTGTCGCTGTACGCGGCAGGCACCTTCGGCGGCGCCTCTTCCAGCACGCCCAGCTCGGTGAACAGCGTCTCGCGGCGATTCATGTCATCGAGGTAGCGGCCGCCCCACGCGAAGGTGCGGCTGGCCGGACGGCGCTCGAGCCCCTGCAGACACACATCCTTGAAGGACCCCAGCAGCGATGCATGCGTCTCGGGAAAGTCGCCACCCACCGCACCAACCAGACGAACGGGCGTGAGGAAACTCGCCGCCGCGGCGAAGTAGCTGCAGCTTCCGCCGAGCACTCCTTCCGCGCTGCCAGTGGGTGCGTGCAGGGTGTCGATGCCGATGGTTCCGGTGACGATGAGCGACATGCGCGCGAGTGTAACGGTGCGCGCGAAGTTGTCGCGTGATCAGGCCGCTTCTTCGGTGGGCTTGACCAGTCCCTTCGACCAGCCCAGCCCCGCCGCGACGCCACACAGCGAGCCCGCCGCCACGTCGGCCGGCATGGCGCACAGGATCGGATTGAGCGAGCCCGAAGCGAAGGAGGCATCGAGCGCACCGCCGACCTGTCCCGCCAACACCAACTGCGCAACGCCGATCACGATCACCGGAGCGGCGAAGATGAGGATGGGCTGCTCGTTGGCGGCGATCAGGCGCGCGCCAACCGCGGCGGCAAGGCCCGCCAGCGCGCAGGCGCCGATGGACTGACCCTTGGACGCGCCCACCAGCGTGAACGCGAGCACCGCGGGCGCGGCAAGCGAGGCCAGCAGCGAGAGCAACGCACGCGGACGAAGCATGCCCTGCACGAAGGTCTGCTCCGGATCCGCAGGCGGCACATCAGGAAGCGGCCCACCCACGAGGAACACGATCACCGACACGAGCGCCGTTGCAACACCCCACACGAGCGTCTCGGCACCGAGCCAGCGGAAGTTGGCGCCCTGAAACACGGCCTCGTTCACGTTGCCGCTTCGCATGGCGAACGCGGCCACGCCGCAACCGATGGCAAACAGCGACACGGCGGCATTGATGGGCTTCGCAAGACTGGTTGCGATCACCACCGCGGCGCCCAGGCACGCCAGCACCGCCACGCCGGCCAGAACCGGACTGGCCGCATCCAGGATGGCCGGGGCCACCACACCGCGCGTTCCCACCGCGAAGCGCGCCGCCAGCAGGCCGAGCAGGCCGCAGGTGATGATGCAGAGCGCGGTGAGAATGGTGCGAGGCCAGCCGTTGTCCATGGGCTGGATGATGGTCCGCCGGGTCGCCGGGCGCAACTCGACCCGCGCGGCGGCCCGCGATGCATGGCGGCTATCTTCGGTCGCATGAACGCTCGTGAAACGCTGACGCTGGATGGCCGCCCGCTCACCATCGCCGATGTGCACGCCGTGGCCATGGCGATGGAACGCGTCGAACTGGGCGACGCCGCACGCACCCGCATCCAGGCGGCTCGCGCCGCGGTGGATCGCGTGGCCGCCGGCAGCACCGCGGTGTATGGCGTGAACACGGGCTTCGGATCGCTGGCACATGTGCGCGTGAAGTCCGATGCACTGCGCGACCTGCAGCGAAATCTGGTGGTGTCGCACGCCGCGGGTCTGGGTGACCCTCTGCCCGTTCCCGTGGTGCGCGGCATGCTGCTGCTGCTTGCGGCCAGTCTTGCGCGTGGCTGCAGCGGCGTGCGCGTGGCGCTGGTGGAGCGCTTGATCGAGTTGCTGAACCATCAGATCACGCCAGTGGTGCCCGAACGCGGAAGCGTGGGCGCGAGCGGCGACCTGGCCCCACTTGCGCATGCCTGCCTGGCGGTGCTGGGCGAGGGCGAAGTGTTCGTGAAGGGCGCACGCATGCCCGCCGCAGCGGCACTGGCGCAATGCGGACTGCAGCCGATGACGCTGGAAGCGAAGGAAGGTCTGGCGCTGCTCAATGGCACGCACCTGATGGCTTCGCGCGGCGCGCTGGCCTTTGCGGCGCTTGAGCCGGTGCTGGAAGCCGCCATCGGCGCCACCGCCATGAGCATCGACGCGTGCATGGCCAGCGATGCGCCGCTGGATCCACGCATTCATGCGGCGCGCCGGCAGCCTGGCCAGATGGTGGTGGCCGAACGCCTGCGCTTCCTGCTGCAGGGCTCGCAGATCCTGCCCGCGCACCGGGAGAACGACGATCGCGTGCAGGACCCCTACGCACTGCGGTGCGCGCCGCAGGTGCTGGGTGCGGCCATGGACCAGCTGCGCGCGCAACGCGGCGTGATCGAGCGCGAACTTGGCGCGGTGACCGACAACCCGCTGGTGGTGAGCGATGGCGCGGGCGGCTTCGACGTGGTGAGCGGCGGCAACTTCCACGGCATGCCGCTGGCGATCGCCATGGACGCGGCCAAGATCGCGGTGTGCCACATCGCAGGCATCAGCGAGCGTCGCAGCTTCTGGGTGCTTGGAGGATTCGACCGCGTGAATCCGGTCAAGCCCTACCTGGCCAGCGACCCTGGCCTGGAGAGTGGACTGATGATCGCGCAGTACGCAGCCGCCGCGTGCGTGAACGAACTGCAGTCGCTTGCGCATCCGGCCAGCGTGGGCAACGTGGGCACCTGCGGCGGCATCGAGGACTACAACAGCTTCGGCCCGCTCGCGGGATGGCAGCTCGATCGCGCGATTCGCTTGCTGCGCGAAGTGATCGCGGTGGAACTGCTGGTGATGGCGCAGGCACTGGAAACGCATCGGCCGCTGCGTTCGGGCGCGGGCGTGGAGCGGCTGCACGCCGCCGTGCGCGCCAAGGTGGCCCCACTCACGCGCGACCGCAGCCCGGCGCCCGACATGCAGGCGATCGCGGACGCCATCGCCGCGGGCGCGTTCGCGGCTTGATTCGCCTCGTCGGCGCGTGGCTGGGCGGGTCGATCCGATCGATCGACTCGGCTACAGTGGCCCCATGAGCACGCACGCCACCACCGAGGCAACTCGCATCATCCGCGCACCGCGCGGAACCCAGCGAACCTGCAAGACATGGGCCGCCGAGGCCGCCATGCGCATGCTGATGAACAACCTCGATCCCGAGGTGGCCGAGCGTCCGCAGGACCTGGTGGTGTACGGCGGCCGCGGTCAGGCGGCGCGCAACTGGGCGTGCTTCGACGCCATCGTGACCAGCCTGCAGTCGCTCGGCGCGGATGAAACGCTGCTGGTGCAGAGCGGCAAGCCGGTGGGCATCGTGCGAACGCACGCCGACGCGCCGCGCGTGATGATCGCCAACTCCAACCTGGTGCCGCACTGGGCCACGCAGGAGCACTTCGACGACCTGGCCGCGCGCGGACTGATGATGTTCGGCCAGATGACCGCGGGCAGCTGGATCTACATCGGCACGCAGGGCATCCTGCAGGGCACCTACGAGACCTTCGCCGAATGCGCGCGCCAGCACTTCGGCGGCACGCTGAAGGGCACGCTGAACGTGACCGCGGGCTGCGGCGGCATGGGCGGCGCGCAACCGCTGGCCATCACCATGAACGAGGGCACCTGCCTGATCGCCGACGTGTGCATGGAGCGCCTGAAGAAGCGCGTGCACGACCGCTATCTGGACGAGGTGCACGAGGACCTGGACAAGGCGATCGACCGCGCCATCGAACTGAAGAAGCGCGGCGAGGCGATCAGCGTGGGCGTGCTCGCCAACGCGGTGGATCTGCTGGCGCGACTGCAGGCGCGCAAGATCGTGCCGGAGACGCTGACCGACCAGACCAGCGCGCACGATCCGCTGGAGGGCTACTACCCGCAGGGCATGACGCGCGACGCGGCCGACGCCCTGCGCGCGACGGATTCGGCCGACTACCAGCGCCGCAGCATGGCCAGCATGGAGGCGCACGTGCGCCTGATGGTGGATTTCCTGAAGGCGGGCTCGAAGGTGTTCGACTACGGCAACAACATCCGCCAGCGCGCGCTCGATCACGGCTTCGCCGACGCGTTCGCGTTCCCGGGATTCGTGCCGGCGTACATCCGGCCGCAGTTCTGCGTGGGTCGCGGCCCGTTCCGCTGGGTGGCGCTGTCCGGCGATCCGGCCGACATCGCGGCCACCGACGAGGCCGTGCTGAAGCTGTTCCCGCAGGACAAGGGCCTGGAGCGCTGGATCCGCATGGCGCAGAAGCGCGTGGCGTTCCAGGGTTTGCCCGCGCGCATCTGCTGGCTGGGTCTGGGCGAGCGTCACAAGGCGGGCCTGCGCTTCAACGAGATGGTGGCCAAGGGCGAGGTGAAGGCGCCCATCGTGATCGGTCGCGATCACCTGGACTGCGGCAGCGTGGCCAGCCCCAACCGCGAGACCGAAGGCATGCTCGACGGCACCGACGCGGTGAGCGACTGGGCGATCCTGAACTTCGCGGTGAACATCGCCAGCGGCGCAAGCTGGACCAGCTTCCACCACGGTGGCGGCGTGGGCATCGGCTTCAGCCAGCACTCCGGCCAGGTGATCGTGGCGGATGGCACGCCCGAGGCCGCGGCGCGACTTGAGCGCGTGCTGACCAACGACCCGATGATGGGCGTGTTCCGCCACGCCGACGCGGGCTACGACATCGCCAAGTCGTGCGCCGAGCGGTTGGCCGTGAAGATTCCGATGTGATCCCGCGCGGGGCGAGTCAGCGCACGGTGGCGCGGCGCAGTCGGTCGAGCACCGCCAGCCACACGCCATCGCGACCCGCCGGCTCCTCGATCACGATCTGCGAAAGCCCCGTGCCCTCGGCCTCGCGCAGGCCGGCGTACAGCATTCGCGCGTAACCCTCGGCATCGGGCTGCATGCGAATGGTCACGTGCGGTGCCTTCACCTCGGTGCCCGGCATGGCCAGCACCGCCGCGGGCGCGGACAGCGAGCCAAGGAACGCCGCCAAACGCGCGCTCGGCACCATGGTTGCCGGCGTGTCGGGCGCGTAGTGCATGAGGCTGGTGCCCGGGCTCACCCCCTGCTCGAGCGCGTGCGCCACTTCCACATCACCCACGAAGCGGCGCAGCGCCTCGGCGGTCACCGAGCCAGGTCGACGGATCACGGGGTGGTCGCCACTGAGATCGAGCACCGTGCTCTCGATGCCGAAGCCCGCGTGTCCGCCCTCGAGCACCAGCAGTTCGGCATCCTCCGCGAAATCCGCCATCACGTGCTCGGCGGTGGTGGGCGACACATGACCCGAGCGATTGGCGCTTGGCGCGCTCACCGGTCCCTGCACCGCGTACAGCAGCGAACGCGCCACCGGATGCATGGGCGAACGCACCGCGATGGTGCGCAGCCCCGCCACCGCCTCGTCGGGCACGATGTCGGAACGCGGCAAGATGAGCGTGAGCGGCCCGGGCCAGAAGGCCGCGGCGAGGCGGCTGCAGCGCGCATCCCATGTGGACACCAGGCTGCGCGCATCCACCGCATCCAGCACGTGCGCGATCAACGGGTTGTCCGATGGCCGTCCCTTCAGCGCGTACACGCTGCGCAGCGCCGCCGCGTCGAAGGTGCCGGCGCCAAGACCGTACACCGTCTCGGTTGGAAAGGCCGCGATGCCTCCGGCGCGAATGCGTTCTGCCGCGAGGCGGATGCCCGCGTCATCACTCGCGATCAGCCGCGGCATGCCCGCCTCACTGGCCCGGCTCCACCGGGTCGCTCACCTGCAGCTCGACGCGGTTCATCTGCAGGCCCGTGCCCATGGCGTTCCACAGCTGCGCGATGGAGCCGTTGTAGTCCACCAGCGACTGGATCTCCTGCACCTGCGCGCTGGCCAGCTCCTGCTGCCGCTGGAACTTCAGCGAGAGGAATTCGGGCGTGAGCGTGGCGATGGTCTGCTCGTCCACCAGCAGCGCGCGCAGGTTCTCCGCCTGCGCAAGCCGGTACGCGCGCGTCTGCTCGATCAGCCGGTACTGCGCATCCACGCCACGCAGCGCGTCCTTCACGGAGAAGATGGAGTTCTGCACCGCGCTGCGATAGGCAAGCACGGCCTGCGAGCGCTGCAGCCGCGCACGCCGATAGTTCGCCTCGGGTGCGCGATTGCCGATGGGCTGGCTGAAACTGAGGCCGACCAGGTAGTTCACGAAGCCCGCCTCGGTCAGTTCCTGCCAGCTGTCGCCGTAGCCCTGCTCCAGACCGTTGTACTGCATCTGCGCGTTCAGATTCAGGTTGGGCAGCCGACCGTTGTCGGCCACCACCTGCCGGATGCTGGCATCGTCCACGCCAAGCAGCGCCTGCGTGATACCGGGGCTCTGCTCCACTGCCGTGCTGATGGCATCGCGCAGCGAGAACACCAGCGCCTGATCCACCATGAAGTCCGTTGGAACGATCATGGTCTCGTCGCCAACCGGCAGCGACGGGTCGTTCAGCAGCACCTTCATGCGATCCACCGCCGCCGTCACGTCGCGCTGCGCGCGGATGACCTGGCTCTTGCGGTCCTCCACCTTCGCCACGGCGTCGGCGTACTGCGCCTGCGTGGTGTCGAAGGCGCGGCGCTTGGCCAGCACATCACGCACCTCCACGCCCACGCGCACCAGCCACTGCGCACTCACCACGCGCTGGCGTGCCTGCACCAGCTGCCAGTAGTTGATCTCCACGTCGCGGCACAGGTTCAGCAGCGACTGGCGCAGCTGCTGCAGGCTGCGGCGATCGTTATTGCGCGCCAGGCGGATCTGCGCCATGTTCACGTCGGTGCCGAAACCGCGCAGCAGCGGCTGCGAAAGCCCCACCTGCAGGCTGTTGATCCACGCCGGATTGTTCGAGTACAGATTCTCGGGATACAGCTTCGAGTAGGTGCTCTCCATGCCCACGTTGAAGGTGCCGCCCGTCACCGTGGCGCTCTGGATGCCGCTGCTGAAGCTCCACTGCTTGAACTGGTTCGAGAAGTCCGACGGCAGGAACCCGCCGAAGTTCTGCGTGGGCTGATTCTGGGAGATGCCCTGCGTGCCCGCCACGAAGTTCGCGTCGAAGGCCGCCTGCGCCGCCACCAGTTCGGCCTGCGTCACGCCCTGCTGCAGACGCGACCCCTGCACGCCGAGATTGTTCTTCACCGCCATGCGCATGGCGTCCTGCAGCGACAGCATCACCTCGGGGTACGGCTTGCCGTACAGGTCCACACCCAGTTCAAGGCCCGCACCCGCCTTGCTGATCTGCGGACCCATCGAGTCCAGCTGCGCGCGCCGCTCCTGCAGTTCGGCGAACACCTCCGGCGTGGGCCGGGTCACGGGCTTCAGCGGGTCGGATTCGGGCGCCTTGGCAAGTTCGCGCGTCACCGCGGCATCCATGGAACGCCGCAACCCCTGCAGTTCGGGGCGATCCTCCTCGGGCGTGGTGCAGCCCGACGCCACAAGGGCGATCACGCCTGTCAGCACCAGTCTTTGGAAAGGCCCGCATCCCTGCATGGGGGGGCACTGTAGCCGCCCGAAGAGTTCTCTAGAATCCCCCCCTATGCAACTGGACCGAATTCTCCCCGCGTTCACCCTCTCGCTGCTCGCCGCCTCGCTCACCTTCGCGCAAGGTGCAGCCCCTGCTCCGGCACCGACGGCAGCAACCGCCCCCTCGAAGGGCTTCACCGCCACCGTCAGCGCCGACAATGTGTATCTGCGCAGCGGCCCGAGCAAGGTGAGTGCCTACCCCTTTGGCAAGATGAAGATCGGCGACGTGGTGGAAGTCGACGAGGAGAGCTACGGCTGGGCGAAGGTCCGCACGCGCGGCCCCGCCTTCGGCAACACCTACGCCTACGTGCTCGCCAACGAGAAGGTGACGCTGTCGCCCGACGGCAAGACCCTGACCGCCGTCAGCACCACCGAGGTGCGCGCACCCAACATCAACGCCGACGGCAACCCCGACGCCAGCACCAAGGCCATCGGCCAGCTGAACGCCGGCGAGACGCTGACCGTGGTTGGCCAGGTGAACGGTGAGCGCGAGAAGGTGCACAAGGTCGTGATGCCGCCCACCTCCACCGGCTGGATCGACATGAACTTCCTGCGCCGCGCCACCAGTGGTGAGGCGCAGGCCGTGGCCGACGCTCCCAGCGCACCCACCAAGGCCGCGCCGCAGAGCGTGCCCCCCGTGAACGCGATCGAAGGCGGCGGCACCGTGATCGGCGAAAGCAACCCCGTGCCGGCGCCCGGTGGCACCGTGACCGTGGATCCGAACGCCAAGAGCGAGAAGGCCGCAACCAAGGCCGCCGAGAAGGCCGAGAAGAAGGCCGCGCAGGCGGAAGCCGCCGCCGAACCCAAGTCGGTGGTCGAGCCTGCACCGCGCGTGAAGAACGAGATCGAGATCGCGGCCGAGAAGCGCCGCACCGCGCACGGCGATCTGGAAGCGATCTGGGTGAAGGTGAAGGCCGAGCCGCTGGGTTCGTCCGAGCTCACCACGCTGAAGGAGCGCTACCTGATCCTGACCAACGATCCGGCCTGCGAAGCCGAGATCCTGGCGCTGGCGAAGGCCCGCGTGCAGCAGCTGGACATCCAGATCGAGGCACAGCAGCGCATCCAGGAGCTGAAGAAGCTGCGCGCCGGTCTTGACTCCGACACCGAGCAGTTGAAGGCGATCAAGCTGGCCATGGAAGCGCGCAGCGACTACACCGTGGTGGGCGTGCTCAACGCCAGCACGGTGTACGACGGCGTGCGCCTGCCGCTGCTGTTCCGCCTGACCGATCCCGCCGCGGGCCAGACCGTGGCCTACGTCGCCGCCAAGGACCCCAACATGCTCACCACCATGCTGGGCACCCTGATCGGCATCCGCGGCACCAAGCGCTTCGACGAGGCGCTGAAGGTGAACATCGTGGATCCGGGCACCATCGACATCCTGACCATCCGCAAGGAGACGCAGGTGCAGCCCGCCGACGCCCCCGCCGCCAAGCCGGCGAACTGAGCGGGCAAACAGGCTCTTTCCGCATCAACACAGCGGCCCACGGTTCACGCCGTGGGCCGCTTTCGTTTCTGCTCGTATACTGCCCCGCTCGCGGGCCGTTAGCTCAATTGGGAGAGCGCTGCCTTTGCAAGGCAGAGGTTACCGGTTCGACCCCGGTACGGTCCACTTCCTGGTCTCGCGAAACGCGCGCGCTCACGCGAGCGCGCGCACCGCACCGCAGGCCACCGCCACCGCCAACTCCACACGAAGCACCGTTGCGCCAAGCGACGCAGGTATGGCGCCCGCGGCGATCAGCTGCTCGCGCTCCGCATCGCTGAACCCGCCCTCGGGCCCGACGATGAAGGCGATGGATGCGTGCCGCGCAGCCAGCGTGGCCAGCGGCGCACCTGCCGCATCCAGCAGCAGCGTGCAATGCCCCGCCTGCAACGATGCGCGCGCGAAGTCGAGCGGCGACATGGGTGCATGCACGTCGGTGAGCCACGCGCCGCGGCTCTGCTTCATGGCTTCGGTCAGGATGCGCGTGGTGCGATCTCCCGCCAGCTTGTCGGGTGGCGTCACGCTTCGCTCGCAGGCGAGCGGCGTGAGCGAATGCACGGCAAGCTCGCCCACGGCATCAAGCAGCGTGCTCAGTCGATCACCCTTCGGTACCGCGGTGCCCACATGCAACGAAGGCGCCGGTCGCGCCAGGCGTTCCACACGCTCCACCACGGCACCCAGATCTCCATCACGGTCGCGCTCGCGGCCAAGGCGCGCGGTGGCCACACCGCCGCGGCCGTCCACCAGTTCCACGACATCGCCCTCGCCCAGCCGCCGGCTTCCAACGGCGTGACGAGCCTCGTCGCGATCCAGCCATGCGGTTTCACCGGCAACCGGAAGCGATTGAAGCAGAAAGCGTGGCGCAGCCATGGCGCGAGTCTAGAGTTGGACGGCGCCTCGCGGCGGCTACTTGCGCGGCTCGGCATCCGCCACCACCGGCGGAAAACCGTTGAGTTGCCGCCACGCCTCGCGCCACAGCGGCACCTGCCGCAGCAGCACCCACGCCTTGGTGCGCACGCCCTGTCGCAACCAGCGCGTGCCGGGCCACTCGGCATCCTGTGCATCGGGTGCGATCACGAGTCGGAAGCGGCCCTTGCCATCGTCCGTTGCATCGACCGCGATCACCTCGCCACCGAACGTGCCCACCGCCACGCTTGGCCAACCCATGAACTGGATCGCGGGCCAACCCTCGAACTGCAGTCGCACGGTGCTGCCGGGCACCATCGCGCCATCGGCACCTGCGTGTCGCGGCGTGACCAGCGGCATGTCCATGCCATCGATCCAGGCCTCCACGAAGCGCTCATCGGTCTCGGGAATCACCACGCACACCGGCGAACCGGGTCGCAGATACATGCCCTCGTTCACCGCCACGCTGAGCACGATGCCGTCGCGTGGCACGTGGATCAGCTGGCGCGCGTTCTGGTTGATCTGGATGTCGACGGCCGTCACTTCCCGGTCGGCCGTGGCCACGTCCAGCTCGGCGGTGCCGCGACTTGCCTTGGTTGCGGAGATGATGGCGTCGTATTCGCGCGCGGTGCGTTCCAGCGTGGCCTCGGCCGCCGCAAGATTGGCGCGCGAACTGTCCAA
>CAIPQY010000525.1 GCA_903867275.1 uncultured bacterium
CTGCGCACCAGTCGCTCGGCGATGGCGGCATCGGGCACCACGCTGCGCTCGGCGGCGCGCGTGGCCGCGTCGCCTTCGAGCGCCTCGGCGCCGATCCACACGGCGTCCAGCGAGCGTCGGCCATGACCAGCCTGCCGGAGCAGACGCTCGCACAGTTCGCGCGCGCCGGTGGCACGGCCTCGGCGCATGGCGTCATCCGGGTCACGCGGATCGGCGGCATGCACCGCCTCGGCGATGCGCTCCAGATCACGAACCGGAAGCCCCTCGCGCAGCATGCCCTGCAGCAGGTCGCGCAACCGATGCAGCGTCCAGTGCGGTGCGGAGATCAGATCGGCGGCCCGCGGAGCGGTGCGACGCAGTCGATCGAGCATGCGCGCGGTCTCTTCCACGCTGAGCAGTTCCCATGCGCGGCGACGCAGGACTTCCATCAGGTGCGACGTGAGCGCGCTCGAGGCGTCGACCACCGCCATGCCGCGCGCCTCCAGTTCCGCACGGCGCCCGGCATCCACCCACACGGCAGGCAATCCATAGGCCGGCTCGGTGGTGGCCTCGCCGTCGACGGCGGGCTGACCGCCACGCGGATCCATGGCCAGCAGCGCGTCGGTGCGAAGATGCCCCGCCCCGACCACGGCGTCGCGCAGACGGATGCAGTAGCCGTTGGGCGCAAGCGATGCGTCGTCGCGCACGCGCACGGGTGGCACCACCACGCCGAGATCCTGCGCAAGGCGGCGTCGCACGCCGGCGATGCCATCGAGCAGGCCATTGGGTCCCTCGTTCGCCAGACCGAGCAGCTCCAGGCCAAGATCGATCGAGAGAGGATCGACCGCCAAGGCGTCGTCGAGTGCATCGGTGCTT
This sequence comes from uncultured bacterium, assembly GCA_903867275.1. GTDB lineage: Bacteria > Planctomycetota > Phycisphaerae > Phycisphaerales > SM1A02 > SYAC01. The sequence continues at coordinate 856 of CAIPQY010000525.1, forward strand.
CGAGTGGGCTGTGCGACCGAATCCGCGGCGGCCTTCCGAACCCGCGAAGTCCACAGCGCCGCACCACCCACCAGCGCCGCGGCTGCAAGCAGCGGCACCGCGGGCAGCGGCGTGAAGGAGAGGCCAACCAGCAGTGCCGCGACCATCCAAAGCGCGGAAGGACGCGCCGAAAGCTGACGCGGAATCTCCTCACCCAGACTCTCGCCACTGGCGGCCTTCGCGCTCACCAAGCCGCTGGCCGTGGCCACCAGGAACGCGGGAATCTGCGTGACCAGACCGTCGCCCACCGCCAGCAGCGCGAAGGTTCGCAGGCTGTCGCCGGCAGACCAGCCCTTCTGCAGCACGCCGATCAGGAAACCGCCCACGATGTTGGCGAGCACGATCACCAGACCGGCGATCGCGTCGCCGCGCACGAAGCGACCCGCGCCATCCATGGCGCCGTGGAAGTCCGCCTCGCGAAGCAGTTCCTCGCGGCGGCGACGCGCTTCAGTGGCGTCGATGGCGCCGCTGGCCAGATCCGCATCCACCGCCATCTGACGACCGGGCAGCGCGTCGAGCGCGAATCGCGCGGCGACTTCACCCATGCGCACCGAACCGCGCGTGACCACGACGAACTGCACCACCACCAGCATGGCGAACACGCTGAGGCCCACGATGGGATTGCGGCCAGCGCCAAGCAGGCCGAAGGCCTCGATGATGCTGCCGGCGCTGGCGGCGGCACCGGCGGGCGATGCCGCATCGGTGCCGAGGATCAGTCGCGTGCTGGCCACGTTGAGGCCCAGTCGCAGCAGCGTGGTGCCCAGAACAAGCGCGGGGAACACGCTGAAATCAAGCGGCCGTCGCATGCTGGCCGCGGTCGCCAGCACCACGCCACTGAGCGCGAAGTTGACGGCGATCAACGCGTCCATGGCACCGGCGGGCAGCGGCAGCACGAGCATGGCCACCAAGCCCACGAAGAGCGCCGGCACCAGCCACTCGAATCGCATCGGGCGCGACATCAGGCAAGCCTCCAACGCGCGCGCTGCATGCGGCGACGCGGAGAATCATCCTTTGCGGCCTCGCGCGCCTCGCCACGCGTCATGCGAAGCGTGCGGTCGAAGGCCAGACCCGCCAGACGCAGTTGCACCAGACCCATCACCAGCGTGGCCAACAGCGCGCTGAGTGCGGCGGCAGCCACGAAAGCGGCGAGCACCCACAGGCCTTCCTGCAACGGGCGCTGACTGATCTGTCCGAGAGAACCGAGCCAAGGCGCCACGCCAAGCACGCCACCGATCAGCGCGGCAAGGCCAAGCACCCACCCTCCGATCGATGACGCGGCGGTCTCGCTCCAGGCAGCGCGCCGGCCGCGACGCCACGCGCGCACGCGAATCCATCCTCCACGCGCGACCACCTGCCCCACCATGGCGGCCACCAGCACCACGGCCGCGCACGACACCGCCGGCAGCAACATGGCGCTGCCGGTCATCGCGGGCGCGTCATGCACCTGCAGCGACTGCCGGATCCAAGCCTTCGTCTCGATCGCCACAGGGCCGGCCGCCACCGACAGCAGTCCGAGCGCCAACAA
>CAIPQY010000526.1 GCA_903867275.1 uncultured bacterium
GGGCAGGTGGCGGGAATGCCGTAGATGGCTTCCGGCACCTGATCGCACAGCGACCATGGACCGTTCGCGTTCGCAGCCTTGAACCACGCGGCGTTGTCGCAGCAGTACACCGCGCCGCCGAGCTCGATCACCGGCTGGCTGGCGTTGGTGGCGTACTGCAGGCTGGTGCCCTGGATCGGCGTGAAGGTGGGCGTGCCCGCGAACTTCACGTCGCACTGCGCGGTGGCGCGGTTCAGCACCACGGTGTGCACCAGTCCGCTGTTCACCACCGCCTCCTTGGCGGAGTTGGTGCCCGGCACGCTGGCCATCACCGACGAAAGCTTTCCGCCATCGGCGTTCAGCTGCGCGAACTCCGGCGGCAACTGACTGGCCGGAACGAAGGTCCACGGACCGCTCGTGGCGTTGCTGTTGAACCAGCGGCCCGATGCCAGCACCCAGTAGGTGGGTGCCTGCTCGCGCACCAGCATGGTCTGCTGCGTGTTGGTCACGATCTGCAGACCGGGGCCGGCGGGCGCAAGCTTCATGGTGCCGTTGATGCTCACCAGCGTGGTGGGCGAGGTGGCCACGATCACGGCAGGCGGCTGCGCTGCGGCGGTGGTGGTGCGCTGGATGTCCTTGGTGAGGTCGGCGGGTGGCTGCGGCATCTGGCCAAGACCCGAGATCACGTCCGACGGCGGCGGATACTGGCTCAGCGTGAACGGCCCGCTGAGCGACGCCGCGGTCATCCAGGTGTTGGCGCCCAGCTTCACGAACCACGCGTTGCTCGGACCCTGCAGCAGCACGAAGGGCGTGTTGCTCACCTTCTGCCAGCCGGTGATGCCGATCGGTCGCAGGATGGGCTGGCCCGCAACGCTCACCAGCACGGTGGGCACACTGGTGACGATGATGGCGGGCGCCGCGTTGCTCAGGCCCTTGTCGCTGCGCGTTTCATTGATGGTGATGTCCTGCACCACCGTGGACAGCGGCACCGTGAACGCCATGTTGGCCAGCAGGCCGGTCAGGGTGCCGGCCACGCTCGAATCGCTCACGCCGTTCACCGCGCTCACGTTGAAGTTGTTCAGTTCCACCAGACCGTTCACGTCGGCGGGGCTCATGGCGGCGGTCATGGTGGCGGTGCCGACCGACTGCGCGCCGCTCTGGGGCTTCATCTGCAGCGCGCTCTGCAGCGTGACCATGTTGCCCGAGATGCCCGTGTAGCCGGGCTGGTTCAGCGTGTAGGTGACGCCGTTGCTGGTGGTGGTCTGCGGCCACTCGCTGGCCGGCTGCGCGGCGGCGGGCTGCTGCGCATGGGCTGCTGGAAGCAGGGTGGCTGGCAGCGACAGAAGCGAGGCGAGCGCAAGAACGCAGACGTGCGTGGTGTGAAGCATGGCGGAAGAATAGCGCGCCGCACACCGAATCTGCGTGTCGCAGCCCTCACGCTCGCAGCAGCGCGGGGACATCCTTCTGCACAAAATCCCGGATTTCGTCGCGCACGCGGCGATAGTGCGGCATGGCTTCGTCATCGCCGCGCGCATCGACCGCAAGCCGTGGCGGATCATCGAAGCCGTGGTGGATCACGCGCTTGCCTGGCACCACGGGGCAACGGTCATGCGCATCACCACACACGGTCACGACCATGTCCACCTGATCCATCGGCAACGCGTCAAGCGACTTCGAGGTGTGGCCCGAGATGTCCACGCCCACCTCGGCCATGGCGCGCACGGCGAGCGGGTTGAGGCTGGTCGGGTGTGTGCCGGCGCTGAAGGCACGCATGTGCGCACCATGCAGATGTCGCAGCCAGCCTTCGGCCATCTGGCTGCGGCAACTGTTGCCGGTGCACAGAAAGGCCACGGCAGGCAGGTGCGGCTCGGTTGGGTTCGGCGGGTTGCGCATGCAGATACGGTTAGCATTGCACGGCCGTGCCCATCGTGCCACTCCCCATCTTCGAGCAGGATGCCGACCC
>CAIPQY010000527.1 GCA_903867275.1 uncultured bacterium
GGAACAGCGACTCCTCCAGGTTGGCGCCGGTCACGCTGAGGCCATGCACCAGCCCCGCGCGGATGGCCGGTGCGAGCGAGATGCCCAGCTGCGCGCTGCTCATGGCGCCCGCCACCGCCCAGTACATGCGACCGCCTTCGCGGATGTGATCCCAGTACGCGTACAGCGCGTCGCGCGTGGCGCGCGAATTGAAGTTGCGGTAGTTGCTCGCGACGAAGTTCAGGATGGGCAGGTGGGTCGTGGCCATAGGTGGCGAGGTATAGCACGAATCGCGGCGCAAATGCGCCAATCCATCGCGCCGTGCGGCCACCGCCACATCGAAGCGCCACTATGCTGCGCACCCATGAAGAGAATCGTTCCGACCGCCGTTTCCTGCTCGATGCGTGCCGCACTGCTCGCGGCATGTTTCACGCTGATCGCCGCGTGCAGCAGCCTGGAGCGCATGCCGCCCACGCCCAACGTGAGCCGCGACGGTTCAGGCTCCAAGGCGCTGCAGGCGCTGCCTGCCGACCAGCAGAAGCCCGAGATGGAGATCCTGTACGTGACGGACCGCTCGGAGATGGGCCGCAGCAAGCGAGGCCCCGAGTACGGCTTCGGGCGCGCCACGGCGATGGCTTTCGGCACCGCCACGGTGCAACTTGATCCGAACCCCAGCTGGGACGAGCTGGTGCGCATGAGCGGCCAGGGCACCGAGGATCCGTCGTACCAGCTGGAGATGACCACGGTGGAACAGAAGGGCGAAGTGGTGCTCACGCCCAAGTCGCTGCAGGTGGTGGATGGAAAGCTCCGTCGCACGCCTGAGGCCGCCGAGGAACTGGAGAAGACCAAGGCCGCCTTCCTGGCGATGGTGAAGTCGCGACTGGACCAGTCCAAGCAGAAGGACGTGTACCTGTACGTGCACGGCTTCAACAACAGCTTCTACGACTCGATCGCGCGCTCGGCCATCCTGTGGCACAGCATCTCGCGTCAGGGCGTGTTCATCGCCTACACCTGGCCGGCGGGTTTCGGCGGCGCGTTCGGCTACTTCTACGACCGCGAGTCGGGCGAATTCACCATCTTCCACCTGCGCGAGATGATCAAGGCGCTGGTGGAACTGCCCGAGCTGGAGCGCCTGCACATCATCGCGCACAGCCGCGGCACCGATGTGGCCACCACGGCGCTGCGCGAACTGAACATCGCGATGCGCGCGGCGGGCAAGGATCCGCACGAGGCGCTGAAGCTGGAAACGCTCATGCTCGCGGCGCCCGATCTGGATCTGGAGGTGTTCGGCCAGCGCTTCTGGCTGGAGAACCTGGGGTCGGTGGCCAAGCGCACCGTGATCTACTTCTCCGCCGAGGACGAGGCCATCGGTGTTTCGAACTGGCTGTTCTCCAGCAAGACGCGCATCGGCACCCTGTCGCAGATGCCCTTCTCGAAGGGGCAGATCAAGCTGATCGAGCAGATGCCGCAGATGCAGCTGGTGGAGTGTCAGGTGAAGGGTGGCGGATCGTCGCACGCGTACGTGTTCGGCAACCCTGCCGCCATGAGCGATGTGGTGGCGGTGCTGCGTGATCGGCGTGATGCCGGTGCCGCCAACGGCCGACCGCTGAAGTCGCTCGGCAACGGCACCTGGTTGCTGAACAACGACTACTTCGCGGATGTGGGCACGGCAACGCCGGCGACCACCGCCGCGCAGCCAACCGCACCCGCCACGCCCGCCGCAAGCCAGCAGCATGCACCCTGACGCCACGCCTTCGGCAAACCCGGCACGCGCCGCAACCACACTTGGCTGGTGGCTGCGATGGATCGCGGGCGCGGTGCTTGCGGTGGTGCTGCTGATCCTGGCCGCGTGGAGCGCGCTGGTGATGGACTTCTGTCTGCCGGCACCCAGCGTGGTGCAGCAGGCGGCGGCGCTTGCGGTGCTGGTGGTGGCCGTGGTGGCCATGTGGCGAGCGCGTTCGTGGACGCGCCGCGTGGCGTGGGGCGGCGGCGTGTTTGCGCTGGGATTGGCCGTGTTCTTCGCGCAAGCGGCCTCGAACGATCGCACCTGGACCCGCGACATGGCGGTGCTGCCGTGGGCCGAGGTCAACGGTGACCGCGTGACCATCCACAACATCCGCAGCTGCACCTATCGCAGCGAGACGGACTACACCGTGGCGTATCACGACGACACATTCGACCTGTCGCACATGACGGGCGTGGATCTGTTCCACGTGTTCTGGGGCAGTCCCAACATCGCGCACACCATGCTCAGCTTCGGCTTCGACGATGGCCGCCATGTGTGCCTGTCGGTGGAGACGCGCCGCGAGCAGGGGGAAACCTACGACGCGTTGCGCGGCTTCTTCCGCCAGTACGAACTGGCGTACGTGCTGGCCGACGAGACCGATCTGGTGAAGTTGCGCACCAACTTCCGCGGCGAGCAGGTGTACCTGTATCCGCTCGCTGTGCCGTTGGATGCGGCCAAGGCCGTGTTCGTGGAGTACCTGCGTGCGGCCACCGACCTGCGCGAACATCCGCAGTGGTACAACGCGCTCACCGACAACTGCACCACCACGCTGATCAGCCGTTCGCGGCACGCCGTGAATCCGCAGGCCGCCTTCGACTGGCGCTGGGTGGTGAACGGCCACCTGCATGAGGTGATGTACGAGCGGGGCACCATCGACAACTCGCTGCCGCTGCCCGAGCTGCGCCAGCGCTGCTACATCAATGACCGGGCCCGCTGCGTGGAGGACGACGCCGGGTTCTCCAGCCGCATCCGCACCCCCTGAGGGGTTTCCGCGGGGTTTGGGCGGCCCAAGTCCCGCTGGCGCCGATGCCTCCGGAATCCCGGACGACTCTTCCTTGAAAGGGGGGCTGTGCCTATAC
>CAIPQY010000528.1 GCA_903867275.1 uncultured bacterium
GCCGAGCACGACGCGCATCCTTGTGACGCGCGCGAAGGCGAACGACGCGCAGTACGAGTCGGACTACGCGGGTAAAACCGGTGCACAGAAGGCCGAGCCCGCGACCGGATCGAAGCCAACCCCAACGACCGAAGCTCCAGCGCCCCAGGAGCAGCCCAAGCCCGCCAATCCAGCGACTCCGTCCAGCGCGGACCTCGATGCGCTGATCAACGAATTGCCGGGTGCCGCGCCTGCCCCAGCGTCCGCCCCTGCACCCACGGCGGAGCCTGCGCCTGCGCCTGCAGCAGCGCCCACGGCGGAGCCCGCGACGGAGCCCGCACCAGCCACGCCACCTGCCACGCAGCCAGGCATGCTGTCCAATCGAACGCGTCAGAGTCCGCCGGTCGACATCGACCAGCTCGAGCCGGCCAAGGCCAGTGACACGGCTGCGGCGGACATCGCATCACAGGCGAACGAGGAAGGCGATCGCTTCACCTTCGACAATGCCACGCAGACCTGGGTGAAGGTGAAGCGTGCCGATGCGAAGTCACCAGCCGCCGGCAAGGCGACAGCCGACGCCGCGACGGCACCGGCCGCTGCCCCGGCGCCCGCCACGGATACCGCCACCGACGCGACCATGCCCGGTCTTCGGACCGGCGACGCGGCGCGCGCGCGTGGTCGCGCGAAAGTGGACGAGAAGAAGGCCTTCTCGAGCCGCGTGATCGAGGTGGACTACAACCAGCTCGTTCGCGGTGCAGCGAACCTGAACGTGATCATCCGCCCCAACGACATGCTGTACTGCGACACCGGCGAGGTTGGCGTGGTGTACATCGGCGGCGAAATCGCGCGACCCGGCGTGTACAACCTGCCCACCTCCGGCAAGCTCACCCTCAGCCGACTGGTGGACGCCGCTGGCGGGCTTGGCCAGATCGCCATTCCGCAGCGCGTCGACCTGATCCGCCGCATCGGCGGCGACAAGGAAGCCGCCATCCGCGTGAATCTGGCGGCCATCCGCAACCGTGCGGAACCCGACATCTTCATGAAGTCCGATGACCACGTGATCATCGGCACCAACTTCTGGGCAACCCCGCTCGCCGTGATCCGGAACGGGTTCCGCATGACCTACGGCTTCGGCTTCCTGATCGACCGAAACTGGGGTAACGACATCTTCGGCGCCCCGCCGACCAACATCAACGGCCAGTGATCCGTGATCGACCTGAACGCAGTCATCCGAGGCTCGTAGGCCGGTCGAACCCGAACCGTGGGCAAGCGAGAAGCACGTGACTGCGACGACCGTTTCCAACAACATCCACACGGACCCCAGCGGACAGCTGGAGGTGACCCAGCGCCAGGCGATCATCGCCGGCGCGGTGGCGTTGGTGTGCTTCGTCGGCGCGTTCTTTGAGTGGTTCCGAAGTCAGGCGCGATGGGCCATCGAGGCGCCATCCGACTGGGGACACACGCTGCTCATTCCCTTCATCGCCGGATGGTTCGTGTGGCTGAAGCGTGATCAGTTGCGCGCCATACCGATCCGTCCTGTGTGGAGCGGGCTGGTGCTGGTCATCCTGGGCGTGGTGGCCTATGCGGTGTGCACCCTCGGACCGGCTGCGCTGCAGCACCACAACATCCGCGGCGCCGGCGTGGCGCTGTCGCTCTTCGGTCTGGCGCTTCTGGTCTTCGGTTGGGGCTGGATGCGCTGGCTGTGGTTCCCCATCCTGTACGCGGTGGTGTTTGGCCAGCGCGTCAGCGAACGATTCATCAGCGTCGCCACCTACAAGTTGCAGGACATCTCCGCGAAGGGTGCCTACCTGTTCCTGAGCATGTTCGGCATGGACGTGGATCTGGCCGGCAACGTGCTCACGGTGCACGGTGGCGGTCAGCCGCACATGCTGAACGTGGCGGAAGCCTGCAGCGGCATGCGCATGCTGGTGGCGTTCATGGCGCTCGGCGTGGCCATGGCGTACGTCAGTCTCCCCACGCTCTGGCAGCGCGTGGCGCTGGTGCTGCTGGGCATCCCCATCGCGGTGTTCGTGAACGTGCTTCGCGTGGCCAGTCTGGGCTTGCTCAGCATGCTCGACAGCGAGTTCGCGGCAGGCGAGTTCCACCACTTCATCGGACTCGTGTGGCTCGTGCCCGCGTTCCTGCTGTACCTGTTCGCGCTGTGGGTGCTCACGAACATGGTGGTGCAGCAGCCGACCACGCCGGAGGTGCCGCATGCGCGTTGATCGCTCCGTGCGCAACGCGCTCATCGCGGGCTGTGCCGCGCTCGCGATCGGTGGCGTCGGCTTCCGCGTGGCGGTCGGGCAGTTGCGCGTGTATCTGAAGAAGGAGTCGGTCTCGCTCCGAGAGCCGCTCGACACGGTGCCGGCGACACTCGGCACCTGGAAGCAGGTCGGAAAGGACTCCGTCTTCTCGGATGCCCTCATCGAGGAGCTCGGCACGCGCAGTTACCTCGATCGCATGTACGCCGTGAACGGCGATCCTTCGCGCGGCGTGATGCAGGTGCATGCGGCCTACTACA
>CAIPQY010000529.1 GCA_903867275.1 uncultured bacterium
AAGTGCTGCACGCGGAACATCGCCATCGAGTGCACGTCGTCGATCTTCCAGGTGGTTGCGTTGCTGGGTGCACTCGAGGCAGCCGGAGCAGGCGACTGGGGTGCGGTGTTCGTGGCGGCCACGAACGGAAGAGCGGCGAGAAGAGCGAACGCGGCGATGCAGGGCTTGCAGAACATTGAGGTGATTCCTTGCGGGTGCTTGTTGGGTGCGATGAACAGATTTGCGTGAGGTGTGAGTTGTAGCCGTGGACAACAAAACAGGATGTATCATTTGAAGAGTCTTATAACGCAGTAATGAATTAGTTCCACGTGGAACATTCCCTTCCGGTTGCTTGTTAGACTTTCGACCGCAAGGAGGCATGAACCACATGACCACACCACCAGAAGCCAATCAGACGCAAAACGAGCCAGGCAAGGCAACAGTAAAGTTGGGCAGAGGCCTTGGAAGGCTCATTCCAGTCAGTGCGAAGAATGTTGCCGTTGAAGCAGCGCCCAAGGCGGTTGCCTCGGCTGCTTCGATTCCCGCGGTTTCAGCGCCTTCGAAGCCCACAACAACAGCGGTATTGAATGTCTCGCCGGTTGAGCCGCCGAAGGCCGAGCCGCTCTCTGGGCGCCAGATCGCTCAGGTCAAAATTCAGGCAGTTGTCCCCAACCCGCGGCAGCCGCGCATGGACTTCGATGCCAAGGCCATTGAGGAGCTTGCTGATTCGATCCGATCCGCAGGCTTGATTCAACCGATCGTGGTCCGGCCAATCACTGGCACGAGTGGCCGTTATGAACTGATCGCTGGCGAAAGGCGCTGGCGTGCATGCCAGACGCTTGGCTGGACTGAGATTCCAGCGATCATCACCAATGCTACGGACCAGGATTCTGGCGTCTGGGCGCTGATCGAAAACGTCCACCGCACTGACTTGAACCCCATGGATCGTGCTGCAGCGCTTCAAAAGCTGGTCGCCGAGTTCCGGCTTACGCATGAGGCGCTGGCTGAGCAGCTGGGCATGGACCGCTCAAGCATCACCAACCTCCTTCGCCTTTCAGAGCTTGATTCCGCTACGGCAGACCTGGTTCGAAAGGGCCATCTGACCCAGGGGCATGCCAAGGCATTGCTCGGTGTATCAAGCCAGAAGACTCGGGCAACGCTTGCCGAATCCGCCGTGCGCGGCGATTGGTCCGTTCGTTCTTTGGAGCGCGAGGTGCAGCGCTTGAGTGAAGCTGACATTGATGTTCCACGTGGAACGCCAGCCTCGCGTCGTCACAGCAACATCGATGCACTTGAGCGAAAGCTGAGCCAGGCAATCGGCACCGAGGTCAAGATTCAAACAGGCAAGAAGCCGAACACCGGCAAACTCCTGATCTCGTTCTATTCCCTCGAGCAGTTTGAAGGGATCGTGTCGAGAATGGGCGTCAAGGCGTCACAAGTGAACAACGAAGACTAATTACCGGACATAAGGTAGCTTTTCAAGGTGTTGCAGCCTTCGGCCGCAGTGGCGTGCACGCTCAAGAGCCAGCCTCAAATGTTTTTGCTCCGGCGACGACCAACCGTCAAACGGTGATCGGCATCAGCTTGGTCGGCAACTCAACTGTCAGCGACAGCTTCTCGCGAATCATGCTCGCAAGTCCTTCGCGCGATGCCTGTTCGCCGTGGTTCAGCAACACGCGCGGGGAACCGCCCTCGCGTGATTCGAGCCACTGCAGCAGATCGCCCCGATCGGCGTGTCCGCTGTAGCCCTCCAGATGCACGCGCTCGGCCTTCACCTCTAACACGCCTTCCTTCAACTCGATCAGACGCGCTCCGTGCAGGATGCCGTGACCGAGTGAATTCGGAAGTTGGTGTCCCGCGAAGATGATCGCGTTGCGATCCTCGCTGACAAGCGACGCAAGGTGATGCAGCACCGGGCCCGCATCCAGGAAGCCACTGCCTGCCAGGATGACGCCTGGCGATGTGCCTGCGGCGATCTTCAGGCTGCTGCGACGATTGAAAACCTTGAACAGCGCGGAGAACTCCAGCGGGTCTTCGCCTGCACGCGCCATGCGCTGCGGTTCCGGCGCCAACACATCGGGATTGCGACCATGCATCTCCGCCGCGCGGATCGCGAGCGAGGTGTCCAGATACACCTTCATGCCGTGCAGTCCGTCCATGCGCGCAAGCTGCGCCAGTCGCCACTGCACCAGCTGTGCGCGACCGAGCGAGAAGGTGGGCACCAGCACGCGACCACCGCGCGCGGCCACGCGCTTCAGCACTTCGCCAAGCGCTTCGGCGGCAGCGGTGTTTCGCGGCACATCACGCAATCCATTCGTGCTTTCCATCACCACCACGTCCACCTCGGGCAGTGCCGGGCGTGCGCGAAGCAGGGGGCCTTGATGCGGGCCAAGATCACCCGAGAACAGCACGCGACGCGTGACACCACCATCCTCGTCCCACGCCACTTCCACGCTGGCGGAGCCGATGATGTGCGATGCATCATGCAGGCGGATGCGCAGACCCGGTCGCACCTCGTGCCATGTGTCGTACGCGATGCCATGCACCTGGTGCAGCACGCGATCCACGTCGCGACCGGTGTACATGACGGGTGGTTCCACATCACCACGTTGCGGCTGGGTCGACGGCGGTGGCGGGGGATCGACCACGCGCGCGATCGGCGCCGTGCCCTCCTTCCACTCCTCCACGCGGATGGCCTGCAGATTGGCGCTGCTCTTCAGCACGCGCGGCAGCAGATCGGCGGTGATCTTGGTGCACAGCACCGGCGCATCGCATCCGAGTCGCGGCAGCATGCCGATGCGTCCGCAGTGATCCACGTGCGCGTGCGTCACCACCACGGCATCGATGGTGCTCCATCCGATGTCGGGCACCACCAGATTGCGGCGCTCGTCGGCCACGCTTCCCTGGAACAGGCCGAAGTCGATCACCACGCGGCCGCGCGGCGTCTGCAGCAGCGTGCAGCTTCCGGTGACTTCCCCAGCGGCTCCCAACAGCGTGATGGTGGCTTTCGCTGGCACGCGGCCGAGCATAGCCACCGACGCGTGGTCAGGCTGCGTGCGCGTGCGTGCTGTCGGTCATCCCCGGCACTCGGCGATGGCGGCCTTCAGGTCGGCCTCGGCATCGCCCTGCGTCATGAACTCGTGACCGATGTATCGACGGTACCCGGCGCCATACAGGGCACCGATGATCGACCGGTAGTTCAGTTCCTGGTTCGGTCCAAGCGGACCGCGGCCGGGAACGCCGGCGGTGTGCACATGCTTGATCCACTTCCAGTTGTCGCACATGGTGCGCGTGATGTCGCCGTCCATGATCTGCATGTGATAGATGTCGTACAGCAGTCCGAAGGTGACGCTGGTCACCGTGTGGCACAGCTCGATGCCCCACTTCACGCGGTCACCCATGTGATCCTTGTGGTCCACCTTCGAGTTCAGCAGCTCCATCGCGATCTGCAGGTTGTTCGCCTCGGCGATGGGGATCAGTCGGCGAAGCCCGACATTGCAGTTCCACAACCCGGTGGTGTCATCCAGGCCGTCGCGATTGCCGGCGAACACGATCACCAGCCCGCACCCCGCCTTGGCGATCTGCGGAAACAGCGTCTCCGCCTTGCGCACGATGGCGTCGTGCTGTTCGAGACGATTGAGTCCCTTGGTGATGGTGCAGGGTCCGTTGGCGATGGCGCACTGCAGACCATTTTCGCGCACACGCTCGATGTCCTCCGGGTCGAGCAGTTCCACGCTCTGCACATTGCAGCGCCTGGCCATGGCGCACAGGTCGGTCAGGCTGTGCTTGGGGAAACACCAGCGGCACACGCTCTGAGGCAGGCGCGTGCCAGCATCGGACTTCGGTTCATCCGCACGCGGTTGCGCCGCCACGCCACGCGACGCCAGCGCCGCCGCCGTGCCGACGCCGGTCGCGATGAACTGCCTGCGATCCATGGTTCAGCGGTACGAGCTGAGCGGCTCGCAGCTGCACACCAGGTTGCGGTCGCCGAAGGGGTTGTCCACGCGACCCACGCTCGGCCAGAACTTGCGGTTCTTCACCCAAGGCAGGGGGAAGGCACCGAGCGAGCGCGGGTAGGAATGCTTCCACTCGTCGCCGGCGACGGCCTCGACCGTGTGCGGCGCGTTCTTCAGCGGGTTGTCCTTGCGATCCATCGAACCGTTCTCGATGGCCTGGATCTCGGCGCGGATCTGGATCATCGCCTCGCAGAAACGATCCAGCTCCTCCTTCGATTCGCTCTCGGTGGGCTCGATCATCAGCGTGCCTGGCACGGGCCAGCTCATGGTGGGCGCGTGGAAACCGAAGTCCATCAGGCGCTTGGCGATGTCGTCGATCTTCACCTCGGCGCTCTTGTCGAAGGGACGGCAGTCCACGATGAACTCGTGCGCGCAGCGACCGTTGGCGTTGGTGTACACCACCTCGTAGTGCCCCTCGAGCCGCTTGGCCATGTAGTTGGCCGACAGGATGGCCACCTGCGTGGCCTTGCGCAGACCCTCGGCGCCCATCAGCGACACGTACACCCAGCTGATGGGAAGGATGCTCGCGCTGCCGTACGGTGCAGCGCTGACAGGACCGATCGCCTTGGCACTGGTGCCCAGCGGCTTGATGACGGGATGGCCCGGCAGGAACTCCGCCAGATGTGCCGCCACGCCGATGGGACCCACGCCGGGGCCACCACCACCGTGCGGAATGCAGAAGGTCTTGTGCAGGTTCAGGTGGCACACGTCGGCACCGATCTCGCCGGGTCGCGTCAGGCCCACCTGCGCGTTCATGTTGGCGCCGTCCATGTACACCTGGCCGCCGAACTTGTGCACCACCTCGCAGATCTGCTTCACGTGATCCTCGAACACGCCGTGCGTGCTGGGGTAGGTGATCATGCAGCAGGAGAGATCCTTCGCGTGCTCCTCGGCCTTGCGGCTCATGTCGGCCAGATCCACGTTGCCGTCGGCATCGCAGTCCACCGGCACCACATGCATGCCCGCCACGATGGCGCTGGCGGGGTTGGTGCCGTGCGCGCTCTCGGGAATCAGGCACACGTTGCGCTTCGCCTCGCCGCGGCTCTCGTGCCACGCGCGGATCACCATCAGGCCGGCGTATTCGCCCTGGCTGCCCGAGTTGGGCTGCAGGCTGACGGCCGCGAAGCCCGTCACGTCGCACAGCCACGCCTCCAGCGTGCGGAACAGTTCGGCGTAGCCCTTCCACTGATCGGCGGGCGCGAAGGGGTGCATGCGACCGAACTCGGGCCAGGTCACCGGAATCATCTCGGTGGTGGCGTTCAGCTTCATGGTGCAGCTGCCCAGCGGAATCATGCTGTGGGCCAGGCTCAGATCCTTGCCCTGCAGCGCGAAGATGTAGCGCAGCAGCTCGGTCTCGCTGTGGAAGCGGTTGAACACGTCCTGCGCCATGAACACGCCGGTGCGACGAAGTGACGCGGGCAGCGACGCGTCCACCTTCAGGTCGGCAACGCGTGGCGCCTTGTGCGAGGTGCCGGTCGCGAAGCACTCGAGCAGATCCTGCAGGTCGTTCGGCAGCACGGTCTCGTCCAGCGACACGCTGATGGTGCCGTCCGCGAACGCGCGCAGGTTCATGCGATGCGCGCGTGCAGCCTCGTGCACCTTCTCGGCGGTGGTGCCGTTCACGCGCACGTGCACGGTGTCGAAGAAGTCCTTCGCGATCACCTCGTGGCCCAGCGCCTTCACGCCGGCGGCCAGCGTGGCCGCGGCGGTGTGCACGCGGGTGGCGATGCGGCGCAGTCCATCCGGACCGTGATAGATGCCGTAGAACGCGGCGATGTTGGCAAGCAGCGCCTGCGCGGTGCAGATATTGCTGGTGGCCTTGTCGCGACGG
>CAIPQY010000530.1 GCA_903867275.1 uncultured bacterium
GAAGCGCGGATCGGCGCAGGTCACGCTGCCGATGCGGTTCTGATCCATCTTCTTCACCTCGATGTCGAACTGCGCGCCGTCGCCCGGTGCGATCACGCCGGCGTTCGAGCGGAACTCCGCGATGTCGATGCCCGGCGTGATGCGCGCACACTCGTGACGCACGCGTGCGTCGATCAGGCGTGCATCGGGGCGATCGGTCTCGATCAGCAGGTACTTGGGAACCTGCTCGCACGGCGTGCCCGGCAGGTCGAAGGCGATCTGGTGCGAAGCCTGCGCCGCATCGCCCGCACCTGCGGCGAACACCGGCGGCTGGCCTTGCACGCTCAGCACGCGGAACGGCTTGCCATCCACGCTCGACACGGTGGCCACGCCCTTCAGGCGCGTCACATCCTCGGCCGCGTCCACATAGGGCTGCATCTGCCCCTTGGCGTCGGCGATCGTCACGCGCACGGCGTACGCCACCTCGGCGCGCAGCTCCAGCGTGATGGGCCGCGGCTGATCCTGCACGATCACCTTCACGTTGGAGGTCTTGATGCCCGTGCTGCTCACCTTCATGGTCACGGGCACCTGCAGCGTGCCGCGCGCGGGAATCTGCTTGCCCACGATCTCGATGGTGGTGCATTGGCAGCTGGGCACCGCCTGCTGCACGGTGAGCGGCTTCTCGGTGGTGTTCACCAGCGTGAAGTTGCCCTCCAGCACCGTGTGCGGCGCCACGATGCCGAAATCCAGCCCGGCCGGATCCGCGATCACCTTCATGTCGGCCTGCGTCATGGGCCCCTTCATGGGCTTGCCCACCGGCTTCACCGGTGCGGCCGGCGGGTCGGTCGGCACCGCCAGGGCTGGAGAAGCGAGCAGAAGCAGGGAGGCGAGATGCAGGATCGCGGCGCGCATGGGGCCATCGTACGACTGCGTGCGCCGGTGGTGCACCCGAGTCCACCCGATACATTCCATCGCATGAAGGCCATCGAAGTGCTGCGCGTTGGAACACCCGTTGCCGCAAATGTGCAGTACACCGTGGATCGTGACACGCCCAAGCCCGGCCCAGGTCAGGTGCTGGTGCGAACCGAGGCTTCCGCCCTGAACCAGCTCGACCTGTGGGTGGGGCGCGGCCTGCCCGGGCTGGACACCAAGTTTCCGACCGTGACCGGAAGTGATGGCGCTGGCGTGGTGCACGCGCTCGGCGAGGGCGTGGATGCGGCGTGGATTGGTCGCCGCGTGCTGCTGAATGCCGCGCTCATCCGCCCCGAAACCGGCCATCCTGATCGCATTCCCGCAGGTGAAGACATCCACATGATCGGCGAGCATTCGCCAGGCACCATGGCGGAGTTCTTCACCGCCCCGGTCACCAACCTGCTCGACATTGGCACGCTCGACCCGGTGCAGGCCACCGCGTTTGGCCTCACCCATCTCACCGCCTGGCGCATGCTGGTCACGCGTGCGCGCGTGCAGCCGGGGCAGACCGTGCTGATCACCGGCATCGGTGGCGGCGTGGCCTTGGCGGCACTTGGCCTTGCACGCCACCTCGGCTGCCCGACCATCGTCACCAGCCGTCATGCCTCCAAGTTGGATCGGGCCAAGGCGCTTGGCGCCACCCACACGGTGCTGGATGACGGCACGGACTGGTCCAAGGTCGTGCGCGCGGCCACCGGCAAGCGGGGCGTGGATGTGGTGATCGACTCGATCGGCAAGGGCGTGCACATGGCCTGCATCAAGAGTTTGGCCCGCGGCGGATGCTTCGTCACCTGCGGCTGCACCGCAGGCTTCGATGCCACCACGGATCTGGCCCGCATCTTCTGGAACCAGCTCTCCATTCTGGGAAGCACCATGGGAACCATGGACGAGTTCCGAGCCGTTTTCTCGCTGTTTCGCAGCGGCGCCGTGAAGCCCGTGGTGGACTCCGTGGTACCGGCGCAGCAGGGGGCGAAGGCCTACCAGCGCCTCGAGTCGGGTGAGCAGTTCGGCAAGGTTGTGGTGGACTGGCGCTGAAAGTCGGCACTTTGTGCTTGCATTCAGGGTTCAGGTGTGGACAATCGCCCCCCATGACCACCGTTGCCCCAAGCGTTGCGCCGTCCGGCCCCAAGATGGACCGCCTGCCACCTTTTGCGGTGGTTCTGCACAACGACGACCGCAATGAGATGGCCTTTGTGGTGCAGTCGGTCTCGCAGATCGTGCGAATGCCCGTTCAGGACGCCTACGAGCGCATGATCGAGGCCCATAACCAAGGACAGGCAGTGGTTCTTCAGACCCACCGCGAACACGCGGAGTTCGTCTGTGAGGCCTTGCAGTCCAAGGGACTGGTGGCCACGGTTGAGCGCAGCAGAGGCTGAAAAACGTCAAAAACCGACCAGGTGTGGGGGGGTGGATCGCGCGGCTGTTGCGTGTCGGTGGTGCGCTGAAACCGCCCAAATCGCACCGGAATGATCTGAAAACCCTCGTGGAACTCGCCAAAACAATTTTGGAAGCAGGTTGAGTTAGGGGTATGTTGAGACGACGTCAACATA
>CAIPQY010000531.1 GCA_903867275.1 uncultured bacterium
AGGCGAGGAGGAAAGCGGCAGCGCGAGCCTGGAGCCGTTCATGGAGGCGCACCGCGATCTGCTGAAGGCCGATGTGGCGATCGTGAGCGACACGGGCATGTGGGATGTGGATCACCCCGCCATCACCACGATGCTGCGAGGTCTGGTGTACGTCGAGGCCACGCTGATCGGCCCATCGCATGACCTGCACTCGGGCCTGTACGGCGGCGCGATCGCCAATCCGATCAACGCCCTCGCGCGCATGGTGGCGAGCCTGCATCACCCGGATGGCCGCGTGGCGATCGAGGGTTTCTACGACACGGTTCGGCCGCTGCCCGAGAAGACCAAGGCGCAGTGGGCGAAGCTGAACTTCGACGACGGCGCCTTCCTGGCTGCCGCCGGCCTGCAGCACGGCTTCGGCGAGCCCGGCTACAGCGCCATGGAACAGACGTGGTGCCGACCCACCTGCGACTGCAACGGCATCAAGGGTGGCTACATCGGCGAAGGCGCCAAGACGGTGATCGCCAGCCGCGCAAGCGTGAAGATCTCCTGCCGACTGGTTGCGGACATGGATCCCGAGAAGGTGTACAAGCAGCTTGAAGCACATCTGCGCGCGCGCGTGCCGGCCGGCTTCAAGCTGGAGATCACCAGCTTCGGCCGCAATCCACCCATCCGTGTCGCCGACGAAAGCCCCTACCTGACCGCGGCGGAGCACGCGCTGACCAGCGTGTACGGCGTGGGGCCGGTGCGCATCGGCACGGGCGGCAGCATTCCGGCGGTGGGATCGATCCAGCGCATCCTGGGACTGGAGAGCCTGCTCGTGGGTTTCGGTCTGGATGACGATCGCGTGCACAGCCCCAACGAGAAGTTCGAGCTCACCTGCTTCCGCCGCGGCTCGCTGAGCCATGCGGCGATCCTGCACGCGCTGGCGCAACTGCGTCCATGATCGCGTCGTCGGGCATCATCACCAGGCTGCGGCATCGCGCGGTGTCGATGCTGCTCATGATGCTCGGGCTGTGTGGAGCGGCATTCGCGGGTGAAGACGTGTCGATGCGGCTCGAGGCCTTCGGCGGCGTTGGCGCGTTCCGGCCGGGCGACATGGTGGGTGTGCGCGTGGCGATCCGCAGCGACCTTCCGGAACCGATGGAGTGCCTGCTGCAATGGGATCTGCCGAACGCCGACGGCGACATGGTGGCGCACACGCGACCCGTCACGCTGACGCCGGCGCAGTCCACCCAGCGATGGTTGTACGCGCGACTGGCGCCGTCCGTGGCAGCGCGGGTGGCGAACGAGGTCTTCACGCTGCGGCTGTTCGAGATGCGCGGCGGCCAACGCGTGCGCGAGATGACATCGTTGCGCTTCAAGCCGGCGGAGGCCGCGCAGCCACCCATGCCCGTCGAGATGACCGAAGGCCTCATCGCGGTGGTGGGCGATGGTCGCATGGGGCTCGAGACGATGGAGGCCACCATGACGGGCAACGATGTGCCCGCCATGCAAGAACTGACCCGCCTTGCGCGTGGCGTGAAACCCGCATCGCTGCCCGATCGCTGGGAGGGCCTTTCCAGCTGCGAAACCATCATCTGGTGCGGTGCCGCCGGTCCGCAGGCCCTCGGCAACGATCGCGCGCTCGCGCTGCTCGACTGGATCGAGCGTGGCGGCCATCTGGTGATCGTGCTGCCGGAAATCGGCGACCCCTGGAGCGTGCTGGGCGGACCCGCCCACCTGCTCTCGCAGCTGCTTCCCCGCGGTGGCGTGGTTCGCTGTGACGCCCTCGAGGTGGCCACCCTCATGCCGCTGCTGGCGAAGTCCCCGTCACTCCGGCGCAGCGGCGCCACGATGCCGCTCGCAGCCTTCGATCCAGCCACGCTCGACCGCGGGTGGCAGCCGCTGATTCCGCTTCCCGCCACCAACGCGAAGGACAAGCAGGGCAAACCGCTGCAAGGCTGCGCACTGGTCGCGCAACGACTGTGGGGTCACGGCCGCGTGACGCTGGTGGGCCTGGATCTTGACACGCTGCACCGGCAATCCCTGAATGCCGAAGGCCTGCCGCAGACGGATGCCTTCTGGAACCGCGTGCTCGGTCGCCGCGCCGACGCGCCAACCGAGACGAACTATCGCGATTGGGCGGAGCAGGACAAGCCGACGCTGGCGACCACCGCGGGCAACGTGCGCTACGACGCCGGAACCGGCGCGCTGGTGTCGGGTCAGATCGGACTGGAGGGCCGCGCGGCCGCGGGCGTGCTGAGCGTGATCGGCTTCTTTGCGGCGTACTGGGCCCTGGCGATTCCGTTGTGCTGGCTTTTGCTGCGGCGAATCAAGCGCGTGCAATGGGCATGGCCCGTGTTCGCGCTTCTGGCTGCCGGTGCCGCAATGCCCGCATGGATGCTCGGGCTGCTCTTCGGCGGCGCCAGCTCCGAGGTGCGACACCTCAGCGTGATCGACTACGTGCTGCCGCGCGACCGCGAGGTCG
>CAIPQY010000532.1 GCA_903867275.1 uncultured bacterium
ATGAAGAGTGGGCGATTCTCCGCAGTTTTTGGCCACGGGTTCAAGGAGTTCTCCAATCACCGAAACACCTGAAAAACCTGCCGCACAGCAGCCACCCCTTCTTGGCGACTATCACGATGATCCGGACATGCGCCCCATCGTGGCCATGTTTCTGGGTGAACTGCCACGGCGCGCCAGGGACTTCGAGGCCGCATTCGAGGCATCCGATCAGGTTCTGTTCCGACGGCTGACACACCAGATGAAGGGAGCCGCCGGGGGCTATGGCTATCCATCGATCACCCAGGCAGCCATCGCGCTCGAGCGATGCGTCGACATGAGCGGCGACACATGGACCCGAACATGTCGCGTGCATCTGGATGCGCTTGTGCTGCTGCTCCGCCGTGCCCATGCCGCCGCGGCGCTTCTGCCACAATGAGCCTGCATGTCTGACGAGGCACCATCTCCGCGCCTGCTTGCGATCGATGACTCTGAACTCATCCATCGTCTGCTGCAGGTTCGTCTGCAGGGCGAGCGGCTGGAGTTGCATGGCGCCCTGAGCGCCCAGGAGGGCCTTCAGAAGGCGCGTGAACTGATGCCCGAGGTGATCCTGCTCGACATCGAGCTGGACACCATGGATGGATTCGAGGTGCTGGCGCACCTGAAGTCCGATCCCAAGACGCAGGACATCGCGGTGATCTTCATCAGTGCCGTGAGCGACACCATGGATCGCGTGCGTGGACTGGATCTGGGCGCCGTCGATTTCATCGCCAAGCCGTTCGAGGTTGCCGAACTCAAGGCGCGCGTGCGCAGCGCCCTGCGCATGCAGCACCTGGTGAAGATGCTGGAACATCGCGCACAGATCGACAGCCTGAGCGGCCTGTGGAACCGGCGCTACTTCGATCAGCGTCTGCAGCAGGAGTGGAGCGAAGCGCGCCGCCACGGACGATCGCTGTCGCTGATCATGTGCGACGTTGACCGCTTCAAGCGGCTGAATGACCAGTTCGGACACCCCTTCGGCGATCAGGTGATCGAACGCGTGGCACAGATCCTGTCTGGTGGTCGCGGCAGCGACATCACCTGTCGATATGGCGGCGAGGAATTCGGCGTGATCCTGCCAAGCACGGCAGCGGAGCGCGCGCTGGAAGTGGCTGAACGACACCGTGTGGCGATCGAATCACACACCTGGTCCGGCCATGATGATGTGATCGTGACAAGCAGCTTCGGCGTGGCCGACCTGAAGTCGTTGCCGACCGATGCAGGCATGGAACAGCTGGTGCAAGCGGCCGACATGGCCCTGTACCGGGCCAAGCAATCCGGTCGAAATCGGGTGGAACTGGCGACACACAAGCGGATTGAAGCCGCCGAATCCGGCGGCTGATGCACCACGGACATTCCGGATCGCGTGGCTAGCATGCGTGCGTGCCAGCGCAGCATGATCAGGCCATCTGCATCCGCCACTGGGACTACTCGGAAACCAGCCAGACCGTCGGGTTGTTCGGGCGCACGCTCGGATGCTTCCGCGGGTTGGCCAAGGGTGCGCGTCGTGAACGCGGAAGCTTCAGTGGTGGTCTGGATCTGCTCACGCGCGGCGAGATCGGCGTGATCCTGAAGCGCGACGGCGAGTTGGCCACGCTCACCGAGTGGGATGTGCAGGAAACCTTCCCACGCCTTCGCGACGACCTGCCGGCCAATCGCGCCGGCTGGTACGCGGCGGATCTGCTTGGGCGAATCCTTCCACCACTGGATCCACACCCGGCGCTGTTCGATCACACCCTGCTGCTGCTTCGATCACTTGGCAGTGGCGAGGGCGTGGATCGCGCCATGCTGCAGTTTCAATGGAGCCTGCTCGAAGAGTCGGGCTGGCAACCCGATCTCACGGATCCGGATCCGGATGCGCGCACACTGGCGTTCGATCCGGTGGAGGCGAACCTGTCGCTGGATGATGGAAGGGAGGGCCCATGGCGTGTGCGTCGAGCCACCCTGATGGCATTGCAGGCCGCCTGTGGTGCGACCGCCTGGACCGACGACATGGAATCGATCCAGCGTGCCAACAAGCTGCTGGCGGCGCACCTGCGGAATGTGCTTGGCGAAGAGCCCGCGACCATGACGTGGACATTCGGTCGGTTGCCGGTGGGTGGACAGCGACCGCGACAGCGTGGTCGGGCCTGAACTTCAGAAGAACCGGATGCCGGCTTCGTAGTGGCGCAGGATGCCGTGGTCATCACGCACGGCGCGGCACCACACGACCATGGCGGGTCGATCGATGCGAACACCGGATGGCTGATGCGCGATCACCAGACCCGTGAGTCCTTCCGGCATCAGGCAACTCACCTCGATGCGCGCACCATTCTCGCTGACATCCATCGCCGGATAGGCGTGGGGGTGTTCATGCTCGTGGTGCCAGGCGAACAACAATGAACCCGCCGCGGTCAGTCGCGGCCCGTCACGGCGATCGGCCGCGGAACGGATGGATGGGCGACCGAAGTCGACGCCGATGTCACTGGTTGATCGTCTGATGAAGTCCATACGCCACCCACCATTTGTTCTGGCGGTCGAAATGGACCACCACACCTTCAAACACGGCCAAAATCAGGAACAATTCGGTTGGAGTGGCCATCCCACGCATCCGATAAGGCCACAGTTCCTAGACTTCGAACCATGTCCGTAGCCGTCAAGACAGCCACCCTTCCCAACGGCCTCACCATTCTTGGTGAGGTGGATCCAGCGGCTCACACCGCCGCAGCGGGCTTCTTTGTGCGCACCGGTGCACGGGATGAACCCACGCCCCTGATGGGGGTGAGCCACTTCCTCGAGCACATGATGTTCAAGGGTTCGCAGAAGCGCGGCGCGCTGCAGGTGAACGAGGACTTCGATCGCATCGGCGCCAGTCACAACGCGTTCACCAGCGGCGAGATGACCTGCTTCCATGCGCATGTGCTGCCCGAGCACCTGCCGGCGGCGGTGGAGATGCTGGCCGACATCCTGCGCCCCGCGCTGCGACAGGCCGACTTCGACGAGGAGAAGGGCGTGATCCTGGAGGAGATCGCCATGTACGAGGACAACCCGTTCATGGCGCTGTACGAGCGCATGCTGGAGCACTACTACAAGGGCCACACCATGAGCCACCGGGTGCTTGGCACCAAGGAAAGCATCACGGCGCTCGAGCGCGATGCGATGGCGCACTACTTCAATGACCGTTACGCATCCGACACCATGGCGCTGGCCGTGGCTGGCCGCGTGGACTTCGATGCACTGGTGAAGCAGGTCGCGCAGGTGTGTGGTGCGTGGCCGGGCGGCATGCCGGGTCGTGCGCATCCGGCGTTCAAGCCGAGCGCGGCCGATTTCAAGCAGACGATGGCCAACCTGAGCCGCGCGTATCTGGGCATGATGATGCCGGCACCCGCGCTGAACGATCCGCGCCGCTATGCCGCGAGTCTGGTTGCCCAGGTGCTGGGTGACACGGAGGGCAGTCGCTTCTACTGGAGCCTGGTGGAGACCGGTCTTGCCGAGGAGGCCACCTGCAACTTCGAGGGCCGTGATGGACTGGGTGAATACCTGGTGCTGAGCGCGTGCACGAAGGAAGCCGTTCCGGAAGTGAAGGCGAAGTTGCTGCAGGAGATGGAGTCACTGCCATCCACCCTGGATCAGGCGGAACTGGATCGCGCCAAGGCACGCATCGCCACGGCGGTCGCGTTGGCCGGCGAACGACCCGCCGGTCGCATGACCCGGCTTGGATCTTTGTGGGCATACGGCATTCCGTACGCCACGCTGGATGAGGAGATGCAGCGCATCGACAAGGTGACGCTGGATGACCTGCGACAGAGCCTGCGTGATTTTCCGTTGCAGCCCGTGGTGACGGGCCTGCTGCACAGCTGAATCAGCGCTTGATCAGTGAAAGCATGTCCGCCTGCTCATCGGCGTGGTAGCTGCTGCGCACCAGCGGGCCGCTTTCACACACCTTGAAGCCGCGCGTCAGTGCCTGCTGCTTGAACATGGCGAACTGGTCCGGGTGCACCCATCGATGGATGGGCAGGTGGTTGCGCGTGGGCTGCAGATACTGGCCAACCGTGAGCACATCGGCGTGGCTGGCTGCCTGCACGTCATCCATAAGTTCCAGCACCTCGTCGTCATGCTCGCCGATGCCGACCATGATGCCGGTCTTGGTCACCAGGCCGGCCGCCTTGAACTGCTTCAGCACGGCGAGAGATCGCTCGTAACGGGCCTGTGGGCGCACGGCGGGATGCATGCGCTTCACCGTTTCCATGTTGTGGCTGATGATCTCGGGACGCGCATCACACACGGTCTGGATGGCCTTCTCGTCGCCGCAGAAGTCGCCCACCAGGATCTCGACGCTCATCTTCGGGCACGCCTCGTGCGTGCGGCGGATGGTTTCAGCCCAGATCTCTGCACCACCGTCGGGCAGCTCGTCGCGGTTCACACTGGTGATCACCACATGCTTCAGGCCCATCAGTGCCAGGCTTTCGGCCACACGGCGGGGCTCGTCGGTGTCCAGTGTGGTGGGTCGACCCGTCTTCACGTTGCAGAAGCCGCAGCTGCGCGTGCAGGTGTCGCCCAGGATCATGATGGTGGCGCTGCCGCGGCTCCAGCACTCGCCCATGTTGGGGCAGCTGGCTTCCTGACACACCGTGTGCAGCCGGTGCTCGTCGATGATGCCCTTCAGGCGCAGGTAACCCTCGCCACCCGGAACGCGCGCGCGCAGCCAATCAGGCTTCTTGCCGATGCGCATCACCTGTTGTGCCTGATCGGCGTTGTTCAGCACCATGCCCGTGAGGCTGATGGCCGGTTGAGGCAGATTGCGCGTGGTGTCACCACCCAACGGACGAGGGTGGCGGGCAAGCGTGCGGGCGATCGCTGGGTCGGGGTGCGTCACGGAGGGTGAAGGGTAGCCCTATCGAGGCGGTCAACCAAGCGTCATACTGTGGCACATGCAGGCAGCGCATACGCACCACTGGGCACATCGATGGCTGCCCATCCTGTTTCTGGTGGCCCTGACGGTGGGTCTGGGCCTGTTCTGGGGGGCCTATCGGTTTCCCTTGCATCCAGTGGTGCCACTCAAGCCCGACGCGTCGGCGGGTGACATGCCTTGCGTGCTGGTCTTCACACGCACTCGCAGCTTCCGACACGCCAGCATTCCGGTCGGTGTGGCCACGGTGCAGTCGATCGGCAAGGGCAAGTGGGTCACGGAACACACCGAGGATCCGGCGCGCTTCACGCCCGAGGAACTCAAGCGCTACAAGGCGGTGGTGTTCCTGAGCACCACCGGCGATGTGCTTCCAGCACCACAGCAGAAGGCCTTTGAGGACTACATCGAGCAGGGCGGTGGATTCGCGGGCGTGCATGCCGCGGCAGATACCGAATACGACTGGCCGTGGTACGGCCAGTTGGTTGGCGCATGGTTCCGAGACCACACCAAGGTGATGCCAAACGACGTGCATGTGGAGCGACCACAGGAGGTGAGCATGCTCGGCCTGCCCGACCCGTGGCGGCGCGACGACGAGTGGTACGCGTTCAGGACCAACCCGCGCGGCAAGGTGGAGGTGCTTGCCTCCATCGACGACAAGCAGACCGGCGACAACAACATGGGTGGCGATCACCCCATCGCATGGAAGCACCTGGTGGGCAAGGGCCGCGCGTGGTACACGGCCATGGGTCACACCAAGGAAAGCTTCGCCGACCAGCTGTTCCAGCGGCATCTGGTGGGTGGCATCACATGGGCCGCCGGCATGGTGAACGACGATGGAACACAAGCGGACCACTAAGCCCAGCACCTTCATCCACCCCAAGGGTGTGTTCTGCCTCGAGAACGAATGGTTCGGGCTGTCGTCCACCGTGAGCGTGCTGCCGGCGCTGCGATTGCTGCACGACAGCGACTACAAGGTTCCGTTCATCCACCGCGATGTGGCCACGCGCGCCGAGCTGGAGCACTACCTGCGCAAGTGGCTCATGGAGAAGCACGCCAACTACGACATCCTGTGGCTTGCCATGCACACCCGAAAGGGCCTGCTGCTGCCGGGTGACGTGCGCCGCCACGACGAGAAGATGGATCTGGATCAGCTCGAGTACGCGCTTGCGGGCAAGTGCGCGGGCCGCATGATCCATTTCGGTGGCTGTCGAACACTGCTGCTGCCGAAGGAGCGCATCACGCGCTTCCTGCGCGTCACGCGCGCGGTCAGTGTTTCGGGATTCCTGACCGAGGTGGACTGGACGGAGAGCACGCTGTTCGAGACCACGCTTCTGCTCGAGATGCAGAAGCACCCAGGCACACGCAAGGGGCTGATGTCGGTGCGCAACACGATGCGACGATTGCGCCCCCTGGAGTGTCGAACGTCGGGATTCGTGATGCACCTGCGCGCGCCGGCGCGGTGAGTCACTCCGCCAGGTCCCACGCCGCGGCGTAGGTGCCACGCTCCATCTTCAGGATCTGCCGCAGGAGGTCGTTGGCCAGTGCACTGGCGCCGAAGCGGAACAGGTGCGGCGCGAGCCATGCATCGCCGAGGGTTTCCTTGACCATCACCAGATAGTGCAGCGCGCTCTTGGCGGTGCGGATGCCGCCGGCGGGCTTCATGCCGATGCGCGGGCCGCCACGCATGTGGCAGTCCATGATGGCCTGCAGCATGATCAGCGTGACGGGCATGGTGGCGGCAGGCTGCACCTTGCCGGTGCTGGTCTTGATGAACACCTCGCCATCCTGCAGCGGCGCGGCGCCCGGAACGCTCATGGCCGCCTCGATGGCCAGGTCGCTTGCGAAGCGCGCGTTGTCGAGCGTCTCCAGCTCACCTGTCTCCAGGATGATCTTCAGATGCGCGGCGCCACAGGCGGCCTTGGTCTCGCGGATCTCGTGGCGGATCTCGTCGAACTTGCCGGCGAGGAACAGGCCACGGCTGATCACCATGTCGATCTCGTCGGCGCCGGCCTCCACCGCGTCGCGCACATCGCGCAGGCGGATGTCGAGCGGGTACTGGCCACTCGGGAAACCCGTCGCGACGGCGGCCACCTTCACGTTGGAGCCATGCAGCGCTTCCTTCGCCACGCGCACCAGGTTCGGGTACACGCACACGGCGGCCACCGCGGGCACCGGCTGCTTCATCGCGCCGCTGCCACCCGCCGGGTTCATGGCCTTGGCGCACAGCGCGCGCACCTTCTCTGGACTGTCCTTGCCTTCGAGCGTGGTCAGGTCGACCATGCCCATGCACATGCGCAGGCCCTGCGCCTTCATGCCGGACTTGATGCTGCGACTGGTGAACTGCGCCACGCGACGCTTCACCATGGTGGCGTCGACGGGCATGCGCTGCGTGTCAGCGACGGTC